>JBDKRY010000177.1:0-5053 GCA_039683155.1 Proteiniphilum sp. | reverse complement strand
GCGGGGGCGAAACAGATCGTACAGCTGATCGTCACCCTTGGGCACAGGACCGGAAATGATCAGCGGCGTACGGGCATCATCGATCAACACCGAGTCTACCTCATCCACGATGGCATAATTGTGCTTTCGTTGTACCAGGTCTTTCGGCGAAACAGCCATGTTGTCACGGAGGTAATCAAAACCAAACTCATTGTTGGTGCCAAAGGTGATGTCCGCTTCATATGCCTTGCGACGTGCATCGGAATTGGGTTCATGTTTATCAATGCAGTCTACCGACAACCCGTGAAACATATACATCGGCCCCATCCATTACGAGTCACGCTTCTACAGGTAATCGTTCACCGTCACAATATGTACACCCTCATGCGTGAGCGCATTGAGGAACACGGGAAGCGTGGCCACCAGCGTCTTTCCTTCACCCGTAGCCATCTCTGCTATTTTTCCCTGATGCAATACCACCCCGCCAAAAAGCTGCACATCATAATGAATCATATCCCAGACAATCTCGTTACCACCGGCCACCCAGTGATTTTGATAGATCGCCTTATCCCCTTCGATGCGGACAAAATCGTGCGAAGCGGCCAAGTCACGGTCAAACGATGTAGCCGTCACCTCAATTTCTTCATTTTCCGTAAAACGACGCGCTGTCTCCTTCATGATGGAGAAAGCATCGGGCAACACCTCATTCAGTGCCTGCGCGTATTTTTCGGTAATCTCTTTCTCCAGCCTGTCAAACTGGTTCCAGACACCCTCACGTTCATCCAGATCAATCTCCTCCATTCCGGTTTTCAACTGCTCTATCTGAGCTCTCTTCTCTTCTACCTGTGTACGGATAAAATTTTCCAGTTCTTTTGTCTTTTCCCGAAGCCCGTCGTTAGAGAGCTTCTCTATTTCAGTATAGGCTTCCTTCACCCTCTTCACGACCGGATTGATTTCCTTCAGGTCGCGTTGGGCCTTATTGCCAAATATCTTTGAAATAATGTCATTAAAATCCATCGTATTTATGTTCTGTTATTGCGGAAGGATTATACCGCTTCCATTGTGATATGATTGATGATAAAAATGTGTCTTTTATACTAAAACAGTTCTTTCAGTATCTCTCCTGAGGCAGCGTTCGGTGCCCGGATGCGCAGGCGGTATGATACACTTGGCGCTATTTCTGTGGCATGAATGGTTTTCTCTATTTTTTGCGGTTTGATGTCGTTGCCGAAAAAGATCACCGGAGAGACAACAGCATTGTTACGCACCCGGTATGAATCGGGCGACTGTGGTTCAATCACCTGCCAGCCTGGTTGTAACTCCAGAAACAGATCTCCCGAAATACCTTTGTAATACCCATTGCGGTAATACTGCACGTGTTGATTATAGGCACCGTGCAGCATCTGGTGCGAAGTGATCACGTCCTGTACACCGGCGGACTGCACCAGAAACTCAGCAGCCTTTTGCTGAAATTCAGCCAGATCAATCTTTTTATCTTCCAGGAGCTTCCTGTCAAAAAAGATCTGCCTGTTGTAGTATTTTTTGATCCATTGTTCCCGTCCATAGAGCGCCATCAGATACATATTGAGCAGGGCCTGACTTCGCTCCGGGTGAAAATCACCACCGGAGGAAACCATCCCTTCCGGGAGGATCTCCTGTTCGTTGAAGTAACCGGTAGAAACCACGAAGATCAGCGTATTTTTAAGTCCTACTGTCGTCTCAATGGCATCAAGCAATCTCCCCAGATCCTGATCGAGACGATAATAGGTATCCTGTATTTCTACGGAATAATTTCTATCAAGTGCCTTTTCGTAATTACCGGCATAAAAAGTGAGGGCCAGATAATCGGGGTTCATCCGTTTTCCGAGGGAGCCGGACGCAAGCACTTTGATGGCAATATCGGTCACCTCCTTGTTCACATAGGGCGACTGCTTGAACAAACGAATATTATCTTTCTTGTCGATCCCGAAATAATGTTGAAAATTATATCTGTTTTTGGTGTATGGAAAGGCGTTGTATTGCCCGATGTCCAGGGCAGGACGCCATGTGATACTGCCAATGGCGTTCGTGAGCGATTGTCCGCTGCGGTTATGCTGATCTACAACCGGTTGCTTGTTTCGGTAAAAGGTGGTTGTAGCCCATTTACCGGTAACATCTTCTATCCAGTAGGCACCGCTGGCAGCGTGTCCCCCCGAGGCCAGTGCCTGTGAAGCATCGGGCGCAAAGGCATAAATATCGGATTGACCACCTGAGGCAACCTCCAGTTCATCCGCAATGGTGGACACTTTTATGGGGAGTGGCGACCGTTTATCAGTCGTGAAATTACCCAGGTAATTGTCATCGAAAAAAGAGGACTCCTCCCGGTTAAGGGCAACGGAATATTTATTTTCTGCCGTGATACCATGATAAGAAGGATTGGCTCCGGTAAAAATGGTGGTGATGGCAGAGGCTTTGTCGAGACTCGGAAAGTCGTAGTGCACATTGCTGTAAACCAGTCCATTGGAAAGGAGCCTGTTGAATCCCTTAGCCCCGAAGGTGTGTCTGAACATCTCCAGATAATCGCCCCGGAGTTGGTCGATTGTGATTCCCACAACCAACCTGGGCACTTCTCCCGCAGGATGCTGTGCACCTAGCGTGGTAATCGAAAAGAAAGCCACCAAAGAAGATAATATCCTGATCATGCTATAATACCTGTGTCGTTACCATTTCACTGTCCCCATCCCGCTTTAAAATATTTGCTCGATTTGAATCGTCTGTTTTTTAATCTCTTTTTTCTCCACAGAATCAAGTTTATGCCCGATCGGAGCCACAGACTCATTGAAAACGGGATTGTGGCCACCGGCAATTTTTGCGGTATCAACCACCCTAACAAAAGAAAAAGCGTTAGGACTGCAAAGTTAATGAAATGATAGAAATAAACGACGTTCTTTGCCGATTTTACCCAAAATAAAAAAGCCGCAATGAGTGCAAAAAGGTTTAGCCAGACAAAATTCCAGTTGGGGTTCATGGCAGGATGTGCAGAGAAAAACATCATAAAAAAGAGAACCAGACCACCTAACCCGGCAACGCCAAACAGGAGGGTATCATAGTACAGGGAAAGCTTCGTAGTGTTGAGTTTGATCATCTGCACCAGGCTGATGAACAGGGTCAGCAGCAGCAGCAGAAACGCGGCAACAAGTGGTGAAAACAGACTTGCCGCTTTCGGGCTGTTTCTTTCCCCATCGGGTTCCAGCACAATTTCCCGGTGTTGCACCAGCGGAGGGCGTAATGTATCGTTTCTTTGGACGATGGCACCGTCAAAAGAATCCATCAGATAACGGGGTATAAACATCTTTTCCCTTACATCAATAGGTCTGTCGGCGCTGTTCCCGATCACGAGGTCGATTCCGAACAGAAGCCATGGATATCCATCCACAAATTCGTGCACCAGGTCGCGATAGGTTTGCTCCCGCGGTGTGGGTGGGTATTGGAGTTCACCATCCGTGTATTTCTCCACCATATCGCGGGGACGGGTAGCACAATTATCGTAGAAATAGTTATAGCGGTATTCTCTATTCTCCGGTAAAGCATTGACAGAGAGTGCTTCGTAAAGCTGTTGTTTTTCATCTGGAGTCATGTTCAGCTCCTGTGCAATCACCAGTTGTCCTTTGTAGGCATATTCCGACAGAAACTCCTCAAAAGAGGTTACTCCCAGGATATAATCTGTCTCCCCACGGACAAAGTGGTAGATGAATCGGGGTTGTGAGGAATCGAAATAACCGTAATTGAAGACGGCATTCACGCCAGTGGAATCGTCCTGCACACAGATGGCCGTGTGACCGAACAAGGCATATACAGCCCCGTGCCAGGGAGAGGCGGTGAGCAGACTTATTTTTGCGCTATCGGTTAATTGCACCTGGGCGGGTACGGGAAGAACGAACAGGGTAAGGAACAAGAGCAGCACTGCCGGAATTTGTCGTTTCATTGAATCTCATTTTTTGCTTGAACGATGATTGGGGCAAAAATAGACAAAATTGCGCTAAATTCATACATATAAAACAGAAAAACGGCGATCTGTTCGGACCACCGTTTTTCTGTTTTAAAACCACTGAAGGGTGTTATTTTTTCTTGTTACGATCACCGTAACGGCTCATAAACTTATCTACACGTCCTGCCGTATCCACCAGTTTCTGTTTTCCGGTGTAGAAGGGATGTGATGCGCTCGTGATCTCAAGCTTCACCAACGGGTATGTAATACCATCAATTTCAATAGTCTCCTTGGCATTGATCGTGGAGCGTGAGATAAACATCTCCTCGTTCGACATATCTTTGAAAACTACCGGGCGGTAATTGTTGGGATGAATTTCTTTTTTCATTATATCCTGTTTTTATTATTCTCAATTTTGGTTGGCAAAGATAATACAATCCTTTAAAATAAAAAAATAAATGGGTTTCTTTTTTCTTTTCATCAAGATTATCCGTTAATTTGCAATTGTTTTAACGCATCGAAGAGTTTATTATGAGGGTAGAGATTATTTCCATCGGCGACGAATTATTGATTGGGCAGACCGTGAACAGCAATGCTGCCTGGATGGGGCGTGAACTGACACTGCAAGGCTTCATCATCACTGCCGTCACCACTGTGGGTGACAGGAGCGACGACATCATTCGGGCAATTGATATCGCTTTCGGGCGAGCCGACATTTTGCTACTCACAGGCGGTGTGGGACCTACAAACGATGACATCACGAAGCACACGCTTTGTCGGTATTTTCACACGGCGCTGAAATTCAATGATGAGGTACTGCAAAACATTGAATCGGTCTTTTTGAAAAGAAACATCCAACTGAATCAACTCACCCGTAAACAGGCGTATGTGCCGGCAAGTGCCACCGTTATCCAGAATAAGGTGGGTACCGCCCCCATCCTGTGGTTCAACAAAGAGGAAAAGGTATTGGTTTCCATGCCGGGAGTCCCTTTTGAAATGAAAACAACCATGCATGACGATATCATTCCGCGGTTGCAGGCACAGTTTCTGGTAAAACAGTATCTGAGGCGTACCTATCTGGTTTGCGGCATCACCGAATCGGCCCTG
>JBDKRY010000176.1:0-2041 GCA_039683155.1 Proteiniphilum sp. | reverse complement strand
TCTTACATCGAGCATTTTGATGATGCGCGCCGATCCGATATTACCCTCACTCACTCCTGTGAAAAAGCTGTCGCGCCGCAGATAGTCGAGTCTGTCCATATCAAGCTGACCACTCACCAGCTGGTGTAGAAAACGCTTGGGATAATTGTCCGTAAAAATATCGAGAGCCGTCTGTAGTTTTCCGTGCCATGCAGCATTCATTTGCTGCATCAACAGCAATGAAATGGTTTCATGGCGGATATTGGCCACCAAAGTGTGCTCCAGAACATGAGAAAATGGCCCGTGACCGATGTCATGCATCAGGATGGCTGCCAGGGCCCCGTTATATTCGGGCAATGAGATTTCGTGTCCTTTCTCCTTCAGGGTTTTCAGTGCTTCGTCCATCAGAAACATGGCTCCCACGGAATGATGAAATCGGGAATGCTGTGCTCCGGGATAGACAAAAGGAGCCAGTCCCAGCTGACGGATACGATTTAATCGCTGTAGATAGGGATGCTGAATAATCTCATACACAAAATCATTGGGTATGCTGATGAATCCAAAAACAGGATCGTTGATTATTTTTCGCTTCATAATTTCAGCAGTCAGTAGTCAGTTGTCAGCAGTCAGTTGTCAGTAACCAGTAATCAATAATCAATTACCAGTCAGTGAATTGTCAAATATTTATTGAGCATCTCCTTCATTTCCTGCTGCAACGTCCGGGCTTCATTCCCGGCGGCAGCGGCATAGTCTTCCCGGTTAGAAGCATAAATGATCCCCCGCGATGAATTAACCAGTAAGCCGCATTGGTTGTTCATTCCATACCTGCAGACTTCCTCAAGAGATCCTCTCTGTACTCCCACGCCGGGCACCAACAGAAAATGAGTGGGTACAATCTTGCGCACATCTTCAAACAACTGTGCCCGGGTGGCACCTACCACATACATCATCTGTTCATCAGTGCCCCATTGTTGGGAGATACGCAACACCTTCTCGAACAGACGTTCTCCCTTTTCATCGGTCGTCAGCTGAAAGTCATGGGATCCTTCGTTGCTGGTGAGTGCCAGCAGGATCACCCACCGTTCGGGATAAAGCAGAAAAGGCTTTACGCTATCCTCACCCATGTAGGGAGCCACGGTAACGGCATCGAGCTTCATCTCGTCGAAGAAGGAGCGGGCGTACATTTCACTGGTGTTCCCGATATCTCCCCGTTTGGCATCTGCAATAATGAACTGCTGCGGGTAACGCTGGCGGATATAAGCCACCGTCTTCTCAAATGCGAGCCAACCTTTCACACCCATGCTTTCATAGAAAGCCAGATTTGGTTTGTACGCAACACAATAGGGAGCCGTAGCATCGATGATGGCTTTGTTGAATGTATACAAAGGATCATCGGCATCGAGCAGATGTTCGGGAATCTTTTTTATATCGCTATCCAGACCCACGCAGAGGAAGGATTGTTTTTGCCGTATCTGTTCAAAAAGTTGTTGTTTTGTCATATCTTGTCAGTTTGAAACATCCATTACTTCCAGGTGCCAGGCATCTGCTCTATTTTTGGTAATATTTTTTATGAGAACCAATTTGCTACCATCGCTCGTTGAGAATACATACGGAGCCATTGTCTTATAGTAATCCTGAACACCATTATAAGTAGTAACATAATCACCCGGTTCTATTCGCTGCTTCAGATCAAATGTTTTCGCATCAAATTGCATGATAACCCCTTTATATTCAAAAACATCCTGATCATAATAGGAATATGAACTCCAGATAGATGATGTGGCAGAAGAAAAAGACAAATGAAGAAACCGCTGATCAGGCAGATTGTCGTACTTTAAACTTCCCAAATAATAGAGGGTACTTCCCGTATTTTCATCGGGAAGCCTGTGTATATAATTCTCAGGAATAAATAAATATCTTTCTTCGGGGATGATGGTAGTTCTGTTATCTATCATAAATAACCAATAATTCGTGTTCTTTAAATTTGAAGGATCAGAAGTATCGATTAAATAAATCCCCATATTATACGTATCAGCCAACAGCAAGTGTGGTTTATTTTTTA
>JBDKRY010000175.1:0-21674 GCA_039683155.1 Proteiniphilum sp. | reverse complement strand
AGATTGAAAGCCATGCACTGATACTGGTCGGCGTGGCGCTGGTCTGGGGCACCTATGGCATGGCATCTACCATGATCAACACCGCAGCGATGGATATCGTTCGTGAGGGTCGCGAAGGGACCGACTTCACACTGCAGATCGTGCTCACCCATCTCAGTGCCATGATCATTTCACTGGTGAGCGCCTGGGTGGGAGACCTGACCAGCTATTCAGGACTGTTTGCCATGGAGTTGACCCTTGCGGTGATCTCGTTTATTTTTGTACGCTTTTTTGAACCGTTTCATGTAAAAAAAATGGAATATCTTTGACTTATGGATCCAATAATTGCCAGATATAACGTTCCTGTACCCCGCTACACCAGCTATCCGCCGGCAAATTTCTTTCGGGATGATTATGATGAAAAGGATCTGATCCGGGCAATCGATGCCTCCAACCGGCAGGAGCCGGCACACCTCTCCTTTTACATTCACCTTCCCTACTGCAACCGCATGTGTCATTATTGCGGTTGCAATGCCTATCCCCGCACCAGGGGAAGCAGCGACAGCGACTATGTGGATGCTGTAATCCGTGAGGCAGAGATAGTCTGCCGCCACATTGACCCCGACAGAAAGATTGCCCAGATCCACTACGGCGGGGGGTCGCCTTCCACCTTCGATCCCGGCCTGATCCGGAAGATCAACGAGACACTGTTCAGCCGCTTCGACACCATCGACAACCCCGAGATCGCCATCGAGTGTCACCCGGCCTACATGCTGGAATCAACCTATGAGCAACTGGCCGATGCCGGCTTCAACCGGATGAGCATCGGCATCCAGGATTTCAATCCCGCCGTGCTGAAAGCATCAAACCGGCTTCCGTCGCTGCTCCCCATGAAGGAGCTGTTTGCTCTGCTGCGGAAAAGGCAGATCCGCATCAACCTCGACTTCATCTACGGGCTACCGCTGCAGACCGTGAAGAGCTTCACCCACACCATTGCACAGGCGATCGACCTGGCACCCGACCGGCTGGTCACCTTCTCCTACGCCCATATGCCGCATCTCTTTCCGCGGCAAAAGCTGCTGGAACGGAAGGGACTCCCCTCCGAAGAGCTGAAGAACAACCTCTATCATGCAGCACAACAGTTGCTGTTGCAGGGAGGATACCGACAAATCGGGCTGGATCACTACGTGAAAGAAGAGGATGAACTTTACCGGGCATTGAGCAGCGGCACCCTGCATCGCAACTTCCAGGGTTACTGCACCCGCCGTACCACGGGACAGGTCTATGCCTTCGGCGTCACCGCCATCAGCCAGCTGACAGGAGCCTACACCCAGAACACCAAAAGCATAGACGAGTATGTAAAAACGATCCGCAACGGCCATCTGCCGGTAAAGAAGGGATACACCCTGAACCACGAGGAACAGGTGACACGCGAGGTGATCACCACCCTGATGTGCAACGGGGAGATCCACTGGCAGGATCTGGCAGAGCGGCTTCACCTTACCAGGGAGGAGGTGCAGGCGATGACTGCCTACTCGGAGGAACAGATGCGCCGGTTTGCCGACGACGGCCTCATCCTCTTTGACAGCGAGCAGATTGTGATGCGCGAGAAAGGGTCGCCCTACGTGCGCAACGTGGCGGCATCGCTCGATAAGCTGTTGATTCATACCAATAAAACATTTTCAAAACCCATATAACCGAATTCATGGAAAGAATAGAAAAAGATGTGGTCATCATCGGAGGTGGCCTCACGGGACTGACCACTGCCTTGCAACTGAAAAAGAAAGGCCTCACCGTCGCCCTCCTCGAGAAGAGCGACCGTACGGGGGGACAAATCGCCACCCACAGCGAACAGGGGTTTCTCTTTGAGTCGGGCCCCAATACCGGCTCCGGCGCATCGGAGGAGGTGATGAAACTCTACCATTCCCTCTCCGGCAGGTGCGAGATCGAGTTTGCCACCAAGGAAGCGGAGAGCCGCTGGATCTGGAAGAAGGGAAAGTTTCACCCTCTCCCCGGCGGATTAATCGGCGGCATCACCACCCCTCTTTTCACCATGGGCGACAAGCTGCGGATCCTGGGAGAACCCTTCCGCCGCAGGGGGAGTGACCCGGATGAGACGGTGGCAGCGATGACGGTACGCCGCCTGGGAAAATCGTTCCTCGACTATGCGGTGGACCCGTTCCTCTCCGGCGTCTATGCCGGTGACCCCTATACCCTGATCACCCGCCATGCACTGCCCAAGCTCTATAACCTGGAGCAGCAGTATGGCAGCTTCATTGGCGGCAGCATCCAAAAAGCGAAAGAGGCAATGAAACAACCTGCCGGCAAGGCCAGGAAAGGTATCTTCTCTACCTACGGAGGCATGGAACAACTCCCCCGGGCAATGAGCGCAACCATCGGCGGGGAGGATATCTTCCTCTCCCTCTCCGATGTAACTGTCGCTCCCGACAGGGAGACAGGTCACTGGAACACCACCGCTACGCAACAGGGCAGACAGCTCCTGTACCGTTCGCGCCACCTGGTGACCACCACCGGCGCATATCAACTGCCGGAGCTGCTCCCTTTTGTCGATGCCTCATCGATGAAACAGCTGACCAGCCTCCGCTACGCGCCGGTGGTTCAGGTAGCTGTCGGCGTAAAAAAGCTGGATGGGCTCCGCTTCAACGCTTTCGGGGGATTGATTCCCACAGCAGAAAAAGAGGATTTTCTGGGTATATTGTTTCCCTCCGCCTGCTTTACAGGTCGAAGCCCCGAAGGGGGAATGCTCTTCTCCTTTTTCATGGGAGGGATTCGGAACAGCAGCCTCCTCGATCTGTCTGACCGGGAGATCGAAGAAAGGGTGATCCGCTCATTCCACCGGTTGCTTCGCTTCCCGGCAGAGAAAGAGCCCGACCTGATCCGCATCTTCCGCCACCGATATGCGATTCCCCAGTATGAACGCTCCTCCGAAGAGCGGTTTCGCACGGTATCATCGCTGGAGAAACAGTATTCCGGACTCCACATCGCCGGCAACCTGCGTGACGGCATCGGCATGGGGCACCGCATCATCCAGGGGTTCCGACTGGCAGAGGAGATCAATAAGGAGGATCAAAGCCGCTAGGATCAAACCCGGTAGGAGCAGTGCCGGAATTTCCAGTGCAGGTAAGAATAATGCCTCTTTGATCAGAGCTGGTAGAATCAAAACGGGGAGAATCAGAGCCGGTAAATCCAGCGTCGGTAGGTTCAGTACCGGCAGGATCAGAGCCGGTAGTTCCAGCTCCGGCAGGTATATTTATCCTTCTGGAGCTGACCGATCGCTTCGAGTGCCTCTGCTGGCAGTTCCATTATTTCGCTCTCCCCATAGTGGAGGAGAAGCTGTGCTGCAAACATTTCCAGAAAAGCATTCATTCCCGGTGCATCTGCCCCTTTATCAACAAGATAACTGCGAATATTGGTCACTGGGCTGGGTACCGAAGCGGTCGCCTTCTTGACCGGTCTTTCGTTTTCGACGGCCAGTGCCTGCTGCAACGCATCCAGATCGGTATCATACAACAGGGTGCCGTGGTGTAGTTCCCGGTTCAGCGAGACATGCGAGGCGGTACCCGATATTTTGTAGCCCTCCAGCCAGAGGTCCTTTCTCCTGCCCACCTCCACCGGCACGGAGAGTGCCTGAAGCACCGCCACCACCGGCTCCAGGAAGCGACCGCTCAGGGGTGCATCTGTCTTGTCCTGCAGCAGCGAATAGTTGAGGTTACCCCGGTCGTGGTATACCGCTCCCCCACCCGATATCCTCCGTAGGATGCGGATATCATGTTCGATGCAGTAATCCTGATTCACCTCATTCACCACCGCTTGGTTGGAGCCGATGATCACGCTGGGATCGTTGCGATAGAGGAAAAAAAAGGATTTCCCCCTCCGGGTGAAGAGATATTCTTCAACTGCCAGGTTAAATGAGGGGACCGTGGAGGGGGAGATAACAATTTTCATAGGTGCAAAATTACAAATAATGTTCCGAACAGTAACGTAAACCTTGCCATCCTAATTGTTCACCCCAATAATCATTGAAAACTACTGGAGTGAATTCATTTTGGCAGTTCTTGATCATGTACTCAATGGATGATTTTAATCGCTTCGGGTGCATCAATCTCCGAGTCTATCTCACCGTTGGGCAATCGTTCATACCGTACTTTCAACACCACGTGCGGAGTGGGAAAACTACCCTCCACCCACTGCATATCAACCAGATGGGACTTCACACTCAGCCTTGATCTGTCAGTTGTCAAGGCTAAGGAGAAACAATGCCGGTCTGGCATCACTACTGTTTCCTCCCGATCGCTTTTCATCACAGATCAACCTTCTCATCGCATATTGCTGGTTTTAAAACATATTACTTCAATTGCAATTCATTTCCATCTTTGAAAAATCGATAAATCTATCGATCGAGTTGATCAGCGGCTCCTTCGCATTTGCCGATGAGATCCAGTAGCTGATGTATCTTGCCGGTTTTGAGATAAAGAGATGCTGGTTACCATCGTCCATCTTCTGAGAATAATCATCCGGGTTCAGGAAAATCGCTGCACCAAGTTCCACTTTCTCGGCTGCCACATCCTCCGGATGCAATCCCCAGGTGAAAATGCAATCCTCTTCTACCACCACCTGCTCTCCAGGGTGATAGTTGATCCCGGTCACAAACGCCACCTGCTCATCTGATAGTGCAAAAGCCTCTACCTTAGCCTTTCTGAAACCAGAATAGACGGTAACTCTGACAAGGATATCCACTTTGCCGTTGCGATAGGGCACATCTTCCGATAACATCTCCATAAAAGAGACAAAACCCTCCTTCACCACCTTTGCCGATCGGTTTGAAACCGGGTGAAGTGGTACCACCTTCTCGCCATCCCATAACCGAACACCCCCCAGACCGACGGTGTTTCCTACCTTGTAATAGTCAGCACCTTTCCCTTGCATCTGCTGCTCCGGTGTGGGATACCATTTGTATTGTGAAAGCTCCAGTCCCCGATTGGCTTTTGAGTAAACATCGATGGCAGTTTTTTTGTCGAAATAGAGCCGCAATCCGATCCACTCATTTTCAATTGCCGGTCCGTGATGCCCCAGTTCAGTGTAGAGATCGCCTGATTCTGACGAGACATGATCGAGGTAACGCGTACTGTCGCTGCGAAAGAAGAGGCTTACATCTGTCATGTTCTGCGCTGTGAGAAGACTTCCCTGCAGGAGCAAAGCACAAAAAAATAGTTTGGTTTTCATACGATTATTTTATTTGTTTACACTATGGTGTATGGAACTCGCGGTAATCATGTTCTTGTGTGTAAAACATGTTCATGCTCGTTTCATCTGTTTATAAATTTTGATTAGTCGAATCGATATAACTTTAACTTCAGGATTGAGGGATCGCTTCCCAGTTTTGCACCGGTCCCGCAAAATCGAAATGAACAAAATTATCTACGTGAACCCGGATGGATTGAAGAATAACACCCATACCATGGAGAAGAGATTGAAACAGGTTGCCTATTTTGTTGCAGAGGGACTCAAGGAGTTGCATCTGCCGGGGATTAGTCGTCCTATCGTTTTACCGGAAATAGCCGACCGCTGAGAAGCGTGTTCTTCTACCGGTTGGTCAGGAGATAAAATTAAAGCGGTTGTAGTAATCGATGGTGTCTCTGGTGAGGATATCCAGGCTGACATAGTTCCGCACTTTCACGGGGCCGCGGTAAATGAGATACTCCAACAGGGTCTTCATGGCAAGGAAGCCCTGTCGTTCTGGCTCCTGGCCGATCAGGAAATCGATGACACCGTTTCTGAGCCCCTGCACATTGGGCCGGGTAAGGTCCACACAGATGAGCCGGACATCCCGGATTGACTTCCTATAAAAATAATCAGCCAGGATGCCACCACGGGAGTTGAGCACCACCACTCCCCCAAAATCGTAACTCCCCTGAAAATAGTGATCCAGTTGCTGGTCATACTTATCGGGCTCCATGGCAGTAAAGGGTATCCGCACGATTTCATTGGTGAGATTTCGCTCCCTAAAGTAATCGGCAAACCCCATCTTGCGAAGGATACTGGTGTTGGCGCTCTCATCCCCGATGCGCACCGCCTGCAGCATCCCTATGCGGCATCCTTTTGCGGTGATGGAAGTGATCAGGCGGGCGATCAGATATCCGCAGACATAATGATCCGAAGTGAAATAGGCGAGCGGCGAGGTATTCTCTACCGTTGAGTCCACAAACAGATAGGGGATATCCCGCTCTTCCAGCTTCCTGGCCAGCCTTACCGTCTCTTCCTTGAATGTGGTGCCGATGATCACCGCATCGGTATCCATGCAGGCAATCTTATCGTAGACCTCACGGCAGGAGTGGATGTCGTACTGGTTATAGGTGTAAACGGAACATTTGATGCGGATGTTCTCATACTCCTGAAGCGCCTTCTGGATGCCCTGATGGATGCTCTCCCAGTACTCCCCCTCCATCACATGGGGAGTGGTGATGATCACCTTGTACTCTCGTCGCAATGAGAGTCCGGTGATGTGAATATTGGGCCTGTAGTTCACCCTCTTCAACACCTCCTCCACAGCCAGACGGGCTTCCTCCGACACACGTCCCCTGTTGTGAATGATACGGTCGACGGTACCAGGCGACACACCGGACATTTCGGCAATATCCTTGATGCGGATTTTTCGTTGCATGGACATTTCTGTTGTTAATCACTCGCTACCACATGGAAATCCAATGGTTCATAAGGAAATAAGGCCTCCCCATTGAACAGCCAACTCGCCAGTCCTCTTAATCAGTAGTCGAACTCTCTGTAAAAATCAATCGTCTCCCGGGTCAATATATCCAGACGTACATAGTTTCGTTGCTTCACCGGCTTCCTGTAGATCAGGTATTCAATCATCGTCTTCATGGCGAGAAAACCCTGATGCTCCGGCTCCTGTCCAATCAGAAAATCAATATACCCCTCACGCAGCCCTTTCACGTTCGATACCGTAAGGTCAACCCCAATTACGTGAATATGTTTGATGCCGTTCCTGGCTAAATAGTCCGCCAGCAACCCTCCACGGGAGTTGAAGAAGACCACGCCCCCCACCGAGTGTTGGTTCTGGAAAAATTCGGACATCCAGGCCTCATTTTTCTCCGGCTCAAAAGCTGAAAATGGAATTTTTAGGATGTTGTTGGTGATCTTCTTCTCCTCCAGATAATCATGAAACCCTTTTTTACGAAGGATACTGGTGTTGGCACTCTCATCGCCGATACGAACCGCCTGCGACATGCCGATATCTGAACCTGACGGGATGATGGAGGTGATCAGCCTGGCCATCAGATAACCGCACCTGTAATGATCGGATGAAAAGAATGCCAGCGGAGAGGTGTTATCCATGGTGGAATCCACGAAGATGTAAGGGATCCCTCTCTCCTCCAGCAGCCTGGTAAGCCTTAGCGTCTCCTCTTTAAAGGTCAGCCCGATGATCACGCCATCAGCATCAATTTCTACAATACGGTCATAAACTTCGCGACAGGAGTAGACATCAAATTCGTTGTAGGTGTGCACCAAGCACTTCACACGTATATTCTCATACTCCTCCAGCGCATGTTGAATACCGGAATGGATGCTCTCCCAATACTCTCCTTTGGTGATACCGGGAGTGGTGATCACCACCTTGTACTTGCGTTTCAGCGACAACCCGGAGATGTGGATGTTGGGCTTGTAGTTCACTTTTTTCAATACCTCTTCCACCGCCTTGCGGGCAGATTCAGATACGTTTCCCCTGTTATGCAGGATCCTGTCGACAGTGCCGGCTGAGACACCAGCCATTTCAGCGATATCCTTGATGCGGGCTTTTCGTTGCATTACGGTTCGTTTATCGGTTACTTTCCAAAAACAGCAATGGCCATCCAATCCTGTAGTTTGTTATACAAAGAAACAAACTTTTTCTCTATTTGCAGCAATAACTTTTCTCTTCCTTGCATTCTCTCACTGCTTCAGGTTGAAAAATCAAATAATTCTGTTATATTTGCAGCTACTGGTCACAGATACCATTGAAAATTAACAGTTTGATTCATATGAAACATATTTCAGCACTTCTAATCCTGTTTATGATGAGCCTTGTGGCCATCTCTCAGAACAATCATGACTACTTCCCCGCTCATCAGCTAACCACAGTCGGTGCCTATTACTATCCGGAACACTGGGATGAATCGCAATGGGAAAGAGATCTGAAAAAGATGGCCGAGATGGGATTTGAGTTCACCCATTTCGCCGAGTTCGCCTGGGCACAGCTGGAACCCGAGGAGGGTGTCTATGACTTCGGATGGCTCGACAGGGCCATTGCGCTGGCCGCCAAACACGACCTCAAGGTGATTCTCTGCACCTCAACCGCTACGCCGCCAGTCTGGCTGGTACGCAAGCATCCTGAGATCCTCATCACTAATGAAGATGGCACCCGCTATGACCATGGCTCGCGGCAGCATGCCTCTTTCTCTAACGAGTACTACCGCACCTATTCCATGAAGATGATTGCCGAGCTGGCCAAACGATACGGCCAGGATGAGCGTGTCATTGGCTGGCAACTGGACAACGAACCCCGTTCCACGATTGACTATGGCCAGGACGCACAAAAAAGGTTCCGGTCATGGCTGAAACAGAAATACAAGGACATCGCAACACTCAATCATGCCTGGGGCACCAATTTCTGGAGCGGCACCTACAGCGACTTCAACCAAATCAACCTGCCCCAGCACCGGCAATGGGGCATGAACCTCTACCAGCGGCTCGATCACAGTCGTTTCTGTGACCACGAGACCGCCACCTTTCTCGATGAACAGGCCCGCACACTACGGCAGTACATCTCTCCCCGACAGTGGATCACCACCAATTTCATCCCGATGTATGATGCCCGCTTCATCGGTGCGGACCAGGAACTCGATTTCATCAGTTATACTCGTTATATGGTATACGGTGAAGACAAGGGAATTGGAGATAAAGGATACCGCGTGGGTGAGTACACCCGGATTGCCATGGCCAACGACTATTTCCGCCCCCTTTCACCCCTCTACGGGGTGATGGAGCTGCAGCCGGGTCAGGTGAACTGGGGAACAGTCAACTCTCAACCGTTGCCCGGTGCCGTGCGTCTCTGGCTGTGGCATGTCTTTGCCGGAGGCAGCCGGTTCACCTGCACCTACCGGTTCAGGGCACCCATCTACGGTTTTGAACAGTACCATTACGGAATCGTGGGTACCGATGGCGTCACCCCAACCAGGGGCGGTACCGAATACCAGCAGTTTATCAGTGAGATCGCACTGCTCAGGAAACATGCCTCACTGCATCAGCAGCCACAGGCCTACCTGAACAGGAAAACAGCCATACTCTATGACCCTGACAATACTGTCGCCATCGAACAGAACAAGCAGACACAACACTGGAACACAGAAGCGCATCTGCTGAAATACTATCGTGCACTGAAGTCGTTTGGCGCTCCCGTTGATTTCATTCGTGAGGATGCCGATTTTTCAGCATACCCGGTGATTGTCATACCCGCCTACCAGCAAATGAGTCTTGCCCTGATCAGAAAACTGACCGACTATGCAGAGAAAGGCGGTAACCTCGTCATCTCCTGCCGTACCAGTCACCAGAACGAACTGGGTCACCTCTGGGAAGCACGCCATGCGGAACCCATTTACGAACTGATTGGGAGCGAGATAGACTTTTACGACCTGCCACAATCCTTTGATCCGGGAACAGTGGAGATGGATGGCAACCAATATAGCTGGAACAGCTGGGGCGATATCCTGCAACCAGCAGCAGGTACCGAAAGTTGGGCATCCTACCAGGGTGATTTCTATGCCGGCGAATCGGCCGTCACCTTCCACTGGCTAAAAGAGGGCAGCGTAACCTATGTGGGTGCAGACAGCCAGAAAGGGGATCTGGAACTAGCAGTCCTGAAGAAAGTGTATGATCGCCTGGGAATCCCGGTGGAGAACTATCCCCCGGGCATACTGGTGGAATATCGCGATGGCTTTGGCATTGCCATGAACTACGGTGACTCCCCCTATAAAATCAACCTGCCGGAAAAAACAAAGATTCTCATCGGTGAAAGCGTGATCCCCACTGCCGGCGTACTGGTCTGGAAAATCAAATGACAGTTAGCTATGAATTAATTGCTACAGGAATGAACAAACAAATTATCTGGATCCTGCTTATTTTCGGGATCACATTCATGTCAGGCTGCAAGAAAAAATATGCCTATCCGTTTCAGAATCCCGATTTGGAAATTGAGGCTCGGGTGGAAAACCTGCTCAGCCAGCTCACTCTGGAAGAGAAAACCGGGATGATGGTAAATGCTTCCAAACCGGTACCCCGACTGGGAATACCTGCCTACGACTGGTGGAATGAAGCACTGCATGGAGTGGCCCGTGCAGGCCTTGCAACCGTATTTCCACAGGCAATCGGCATGGCAGCTACCTGGAACGAGCCGGGACACCTGGAGGCCTTCTACATCATTTCAGATGAAGCAAGGGCCAAATATTACGAAGCGATCCGAAGCGACAACCGGAGCAGATACCACGGGCTCAGCTTCTGGACCCCCAACATCAACATCTTTCGTGACCCGCGCTGGGGCCGGGGTCAGGAGACCTATGGTGAAGATCCGTTCCTGACCGCACGACTGGGGGTTGCTGCCGTAAGGGGCCTGCAGGGTGATGACCCCAACTATTTCAAAACCTATGCCTGTGCCAAACATTTTGCCGTACACAGCGGCCCCGAGTGGAACCGCCACTCCTTTAATGTTTCTGTCTCAGGGCGGGATCTATGGGAGACCTATCTGCCGGCATTTAAAGCGCGGATCGACGAGGGCAATGTCAAACAGGTGATGTGGGCCTACAACGCTTTTGAAGGAAAGCCCTGTTGCAGCAGCAGCCGGCTGCTGCTGGATATCCTGCGCGGTAAATGGGGTTACAACGGCATGGTGGTCTCCGATTGCGGGGCAATCAATGACTTCTATGTCCCCGGGTATCACGACACACATCCTGATCCCCAATCGGCGGCAGCCGATGCGGTGATTCACTCCACCGACCTGGAGTGCGGCAGTGTCTATGAAAACCTGGTGAAGGCAGTGGAAGAGGGGCTGATCAGTGAGGATCAGATCGACCAGTCGCTACGGCGCATATTGCGGGGCTGGTTTGAGCTGGGCATGCTCGATCCGGTGGAAAGAGTGCCCTGGAGCAGCCTCTCTCCCGATATCGTTGACTCCGAGGCGCACAGGGAGGTGGCACTACGGGTGGCACAAGAATCGATGACCCTTTTGAAGAACAACAACGATCTGTTGCCGCTGAGTAAGGATTTGAAGCGGGTAGCGGTGATTGGCGCCAATGCGGCCGACAGTGTGATGTTGTGGGGTAACTACAACGGATTTCCCTCCTCCACGGTGACCATCCTCGATGGCATTCGTGCAAAGCTGCCCAATGCCGAAATCATCTACGAAAGGGGTTGTGACCTGGTGGATCCCGGAGAGCGCACCTCGGTCATCAAAAAGGAACCGGCACCGTTTGATGCGCTTACCGGGCGACTCAAAGAAGCGGATGTGGATGTCATCATCTATGCCGGCGGCCTCTCTCCCCGGCTGGAGGGTGAGGAGATGCCGGTAAAGGCCGAAGGGTTCAAGGGAGGTGACCGTGAGTGGATTGAACTACCGGGAGTACAGCGGCGCATGCTGGAGAGTCTGAGAAAAACAGGCAAGCCGGTCGTTTTTGTGCTTTGTTCCGGGAGTGCCCTTGCCCTGGAACAGGATGAAAAAAATTATGATGCCCTGCTGGCGGCATGGTATGGCGGACAAGCTGCCGGCACTGCCGTAGCCGATGTGCTGTTCGGCGATTACAACCCTGCCGGGAGGCTACCGGTCACCTTCTACAAATCGACCGCACAGCTCGACAATGCCCTGAAGCCGGCCGACAACCCGGAACATCAGGGATTTCAGAACTACAACATGGAAGAACGTACCTACCGTTACATGAAGGAGGAACCGCTCTATCCCTTCGGACACGGATTGAGCTATTCCCGGTTCAGCTACGGGGAAGCCTCGCTCAGCACCAAAGAAGTGGATGCAAAAAAAGGCCTCACGGTAGTGGTTCCTGTCACCAACAATTCCGACCGGGGAGGAGATGAGGTGGTTCAGCTTTATGTAAGAAGAAACAATGATCCGCAGGCTCCCGTGAAATCACTCCGTGCATTCAAGCGCCTATACATAGCACCGGGTGAAACCGTTCAGGTGGAACTGACCATCCAGCCCGATGCATTTCAGTTTTACGATGAAAGTGAAGCTGGACTGGTTGCCAAGGGGGGAAACTACACGCTACTTTATGGAGGCAGTTCAGCAGACAAGAGCCTGAAGAGCGTGGATATCCAGGTGAAACCATAGCTAAAAGAAGAAATGGCGCAGATGCGATGATGGATAGAATTTGGCAGAGAAAAAGGAATCAATAAGCAAAACAATTACCGAAAATAGATACAAATTACCTGGAAAGGAAGAATAATGCACCCTATTCCCAATTTTCTGCACCTCTGTGAAAGGGATATCCTCTATTTTTACGGGACGATTCTATTTTCGTGAAAAATTATACAGATTCCTAACAATGAAAGATTGACAAAATTATGAAAAATGCATTACATCTGATGTTTACTTTCTTTTTTCTGTACTCACTGATGGTTAACGGGCAGGAACAGGAAAAAGAGGTGTTTCCCGAAGGAACCCTTCCAAACGAGTTCAATATTGTAGGGGCTGAGTATCCCCGTGTAGGAAAGGATGGACGCACCTATTTCAAAATTTTTGCACCGGATGCAAAGAAAGTGGAGATCAGCTTCCGGGGTGAAATGGAAAAGGGAGAGGACGGATTCTGGACCCTTTTCTCCAAAGAACCGGAAGTGGTGGGGTTTCACTACTATCAGGTCATCATCGATGGTGTCAGTGTGGCCGACCCGAACGGCAAACCTCTGTTCGGTATGGGAAAATGGGTCAGTGGCATTGAGATTCCGGAAGAAAACGGAGACTATTACAAACCGCAAGCCGGTGTACCCAAAGGAAGGGTGAGTGAAAGCTGGTACCATTCAGATGTACGCAATGAATGGCGCCGTTGTCTCGTCTACACACCTGCCTGCTATGACAAGGAGCCGGAACGCAAATTTCCCGTATTGTATCTCCAGCATGGCATGGGTGAAAACGAAACCAGCTGGGCCAATCAGGGACGGATGAATTTCATCATGGACAACCTGATTGCGTCCGGAGAGGCGAAACCAATGGTCGTGGTGATGGATAACGGGAATATTGAAAACTTCCGCATCCTGCCAGGTGAAAACCCCAATGAAGCAAGGGCCCGGTTCGGCGCCGACTTCACCCCTATCTTGCTGAACAAGATTATCCCCCACATCGAATCCAGCTTCCGGGTGCTGACCGACCGTGACAACAGGGCAATGGCAGGGCTCTCCTGGGGAGGATTGCAGACCTTTAACATTACCCTGAACAATCTGGACAAATTTTCCTATATTGGTGGATTCAGCGGTGCAGGTATGATCAATACCGATCAGTTGGACGAAGCATACAATGGTGTATTCAAAGATCCCGCGGCATTCAATGAGAAAGTGCATGTCTTTTTCCTCGGTATCGGTTCCGAAGAGCGGCCTGAGCGAACCATGAATCTGAGTGAAAGTCTGAAAAAAGCGGGTATCAACAACATCTATTACGAATCGCCGGGAACAGCTCATGAATTCCTTACCTGGCGCAGGTGCCTCAAAGAATTTGTCCCACTCCTGTTTAAATAACATGTTTGACTGATGAATCCTTTAGTTCCAACAACAATCCGTTTGAAACGGGTGATATTCATAGCCATTCTCACTGTTTTCCGCCTTGCTTCCTGTATTGGGCAAACCAGCGGCACACAGTGGCTCAACCTGAATTATGCCGGGGATGAGAAGGAATATCACAACCTTGATATCTATCTGCCATCAACAGAGAAAGCTGCCTATAAGCCTATCATTGTAATCTATGGCAGTGCATGGTTCGGCAACAACATGAAACAATTCGCCTTCAACACCCTTGGAGAGCAATTGCTTGATAGCGGATTTGCGGTGATAGCAATCAACCACAGAGCAAGCAGCGATGCCCCCTATCCGGCTCAGATCAACGATGTGAAAGCTGCCATACGGTTTATCAGGGCAAATGCCGCTCCATACAAGATTGATGACTCCTTTATCGGTATCACGGGCTTCTCTTCGGGTGGACATCTTGCTTCACTGGCAGGAACAACGAACGGTGTGAAGGAGTATACGATCAACAACACGACGGTTGATATTGAAGGGAAAGTGGGGAACTATACCTCAACCAACAGTGCTGTCAATGCGGTGGTCGACTGGTTTGGCCCGATCGACCTGGCACTTATGGATGATTGCAAGGGGCCCAAGGAGGGGGACTCTCCGGAAGCGGCTCTTATCAGAGGCAACCCGGCCGACAACCTCGACCTGATTGCGCTGGCCAATCCCATCACCTTTTTGGATGAAACAGATCCTCGTTTTCTGGTAATCCATGGCGAAGCAGACAATGTAGTACCACATTGTCAAAGCGAGCTTTTTGCCAAAGCATTACAGGAAAAGGGGTTGTTAGCAGAGTTTATTTCTGTACCCGAAGGTCAGCATGGTCCCGTCACTTTCAATGAAAGTACCTTTGAGGCGATGATCCGTTTTTTCCTGGAAGAGGCGGAAAAATCCAATCATGCAACAAAAAGAAATAAACAAAGTTTGCCATGAATATGAAATTTAGAGCAGCTCTTCGGACAGCTGACACTCTTCTCTTCACTGCAACAGGGTTACAGGCACAAAACGAGAATGTATGGGACCAGAATCCAGAAACAGTTGTCCACGACACGGCACGAAGCCTTAATCAATATTTTTAAATAACAAATGTACTTATGAAGAAAATAGCACTCATTATCAGCACCCTCCTGATGATCGCAGGATTTACGCAAAAGGATGTGCAGACAACTTTTCAAAACACCGGCAATCCGCTGATAAAAAACAAGTTCACGGCAGACCCCGCACCGCTTGTGCATGAGGGAACACTCTATCTCTATGTGGGGCATGACGAGTATTATGAAGGTCAGGATAACGCATCGGGCGGCAAAGAGTTCAACATTACCGAATGGCTTTGCTACTCTACGCAGGACATGCAGACATGGACAGATCACGGCCCCGTGCTGAAACCCGCCGATTTCGAATGGGGGATCGGCGAAGCCTGGGCCTCGCAGGTGATTGAACACAATGGGAAATTCTATTATTATACCACATTACAGGCTGGGGAGCCCTATAACAGCAAGGTAATCGGCGTAGCAGTGAGCGACAGCCCCACCGGTCCCTTTACCGATGCGATCGGCAAACCGCTGATTACCGACGACATGACCCCAAATGGTCCGCGAGGCTGGTGGAACGATATTGATCCCACTTTCATTCTGGATGATGAGGGTCAGGCATGGCTCTGCTGGGGCAACGGCACCTGTTTCCTTGCGCGGTTAAAGCCCAGCCTGACAGAACTGGATGGTAAGATTGAAACGATCGACCTGCCTCGTTATGTAGAAGGGCCTTGGCTGCACAAACGGGGTGATCTCTACTATCTCACTTACGCCTCGATGGGAGCAGGGCGTGAAACCATCTCCTACGCCACCGCCCCCTCCATGGAAGGACCCTGGACCCCGCAGGGAGAGCTGACCGGTATGGCAGAGAACAGCTTCACCATCCATCCGGGGATTGCCGAGTTCAAAGGGAAATGGTATCTCTTTTACCACAATGCAACCCTTACCCTCGATGGAATACCCGGTGCCATCGGGCGCCGCAGTGTCTGTGTGGAAGAGTTGCATTACAACCCCGACGGCACGATGCAGTATGTTGAACAGACAAAGAAAGGAGTTGCTGTCCGGTAACATACAGCATTAATCAGATTCAATATGGGGGATATGATTAAGGATTGTATCTCCCTTTTATTTTGAGTACATCTCCGGTGAGGTCTACTTCCAACAACATCGGTTTACGGGGGCCCGGATTCTCTCCCAAAGGCTGATAATGCAATAAAAGCAGTTCTATCCCTTCAAAGGTCGTGAAAAGCATACCATGACCGGCATTTTCAAGTACCAGCGGTTGCTCCTGCTGTTCCCAGAGACCTTCCAGGCGTCCCGACCGGGAGTAGGCTACCCCCTGTGCATACCTTTTGTCACTCCAGCTGGACCAGAGCATACCCAATCTTCCGGTTCCGGTTCTGAAAAGAAAGGGCCCGTCGGTAACATATCCGCTGAGCGGCATGCCGAAGGTCAGCTCCCCGATCGATTGCATCTCACGCGGCCAGGGAGCATCGGTACCGGAGAAAAGTGGTATTGCCTCCCCTACAGTGTGAGAGAGATCCTCGGCCAATGCAATATATTTGATTTGCCCGTTTACCAGTTGCATCCAGTCGTGGTTGAAAACCAGATAAGGTACTCCCCCCTCTTCGTAAAGCGTTCCGTCGAGTGTAGACCACTCCTCCGGCAAATAAGGTGATTCCGTTAACGGACGGTATGGACCTTCAGCCCGATCCGCTACCAGGATATGGGTACCCCGGCGAAGCACATCACATCGCTCGGGCACAGTGTCGACAATGATATCAGTGTTGGTAAAGGTGGTAAAACAGTAATATTTCCCCTTATAGTGATGCAATTCAGGAGCCCAGATCATGGGATCAGGCCCCATCCATGAAGTGGTGTCAATCTCAATATACCTGAAGGGCCCTTCCCAGCTCTTCAAGTCAGTGCTTTTCCACATTTCCCCCCCCGATCCGGTCAGGTAATAGGTACGGCTTGCCTTATCTGCCAGGATAAAAGGATCGGTCGCGACCAATGAATCAAACGGAATCGTACGCACTTCTCCCGACCCCCATCCTTTCAGCAGCGTAAATTTGGTTTGCTCTCTAATTCCGGTTTCAAGAAACTGACAGCCGTTCAAAAACAAAAAAAGTGACAAGAGACAACTGGTTCCACATCTTATTGCTGTCAATCGCCACTTAAAGAGGCCTGCCTCCCGGGTGTGATCATGCTTTTGATTTTCTTTGTACATCACCTAACCTGTTTATTCCATTGCAAACATAAGTAGTTTTTTCTGAAATGAGGAGGCCAATCTCTCTTTTAATGAGGATTAATTGATACATTTGAAGAAAATGATAAAAAAGTCATAACAACTGGGTTGCTAAATTTGTACCCATCAACAACAAAAAAATCCACTCAATCATCAAGGCTCTTTCCTATGTTTGTATACAGGATGTTTTTCGTTTTCCGAAAGCAGAAAAATACCGTTTGTAAGAATTGGAAAATATCATATATTTGTTCATCATTTCTAACGTTACCCGCTAATGATATACCGGATTGCATGTTGTTTCTCCTTGGTAATCAATATGGTTTGGGTCTTGCTGCTACCAGCACAGAACAACCTTACCGGGTATAACTATCGACAACGATAGCCTTCAATATCTCCAAATGGTGCAGCAGCGTGCAGGATCTGACTATGTAAGTTCAGCACTGACACTTGCTGACGTGAAAAAAGAAAGAAACTATGAATTGTGGATGGAAGGCTCACGATGGGTCGATATGAAACGATGGGGAGAATTTGAGAAAGCAAAGAAAGCGGGAACACATATCCCATCACTGAAAGATGCCTTTATCAATGAGGGAGAGCCTGCACACAGAGGGTATGTCACTTACTCAGAGCCCAATGCAGGGAAACAAGTCGGCTTCCAGGCAGGTAAACATGAATGGTTCCCCTATCCATACAATGTAATTTCCATCAACCCCAACCTGAAACAAAATCCCGGATGGTAAACCTTTTCATTTTCTGATGACGATCTGCCGGAGAGAAGCTGCATCTTCTCCTCCGGCAGATTATCTCTGCTGATCCATTCATGAATCATTTCACCTTTAGTAGAAATCACTTAAATTTTATCCAAATGAAGAAAATCAACAACATCATTCTAATTGCGTCAATGATCTTACCGATGATCACATTTGCCCAATCGTTTCCTGAAGGGACTTTTCCCAACGAGCATAACCTCGATGGCGTGCAATGGCCACGTGTAGATGAAAAAGGGCACACCTACTTCAGGGTGTATGCACCCTATGCAAAAAAAGTGCAGATCAGCTTTCGCGGTCCCATGACGCGTGAGGCCGACGGTCACTGGACCTATGTATCACCCGAACCGGAGGCAGTAGGGTTCCACTATTATCAGCTCATCATCGACAGTCTGTATGTAGCCGACCCAGCGACCAAATCCTACTACGGCATGAGCAAATGGGTGAGTGCCATCGAAATACCGGAAGGACTGCCATACGACAAAACTCAGAATGTACCCCATGGTGAGATACGGATGAAGAAATACTGGTCCGAAATGACACAGGCCTGGCGCATGTGCTATGTCTACACCCCACCCCAATACGACCTGGATACCGATGCTCGATATCCTGTACTATACCTGCAACATGGAGGGGGAGAAGATGAGACCGGATGGGTATTCCAGGGACGCATGGGGGACATCATGGACAATTTGATTGCCGAAGGCAAGGCAGTGCCGATGATTGTGGTAATGGACCGCGGCTACGCCAGACTACCGGGAAGTGAGCCGACGGGCAGATTTGATGATCCACGGATGAACGCTTTCCTTGCAGGTGCAAACGCACCGGCAGCACCACGGGCACCATCGGATGCGGAGAGACCAACACGTCCCGCGGCACCTTTCAGGTTCCAGAGCCTGTTCCCCGAACTGCTGGTAAAGGAAATCGTCCCGATGATCGACGCCTCCTATCGCACACTGTCAGATCGTGAGAGCCGTGCCATGGCAGGTCTCTCCATGGGTGGGATGCACACCTTCCAGGTGGTGATGAACAACCTGGACAAATTTGCCTACTTGGGCGGCTTCAGTGGGGGCGCCGGCTCAGTGGAACAGATTGACCAACTCTATGACGGCATCTTTGCTACCCCCCAGAAGTTTAACCAACACATCAAACTGATGTTTCTGAGCATCGGCTCCGAAGAACGTCCCGAAAGAGTTAAGGCTTTTGCAGAAGCATTACAGGAAAAGGGCTTACAGCATGTTGTCTATTATGAGTCACCCGGAACCGCACACGAATGGCTCACCTGGCGACGCTCACTCCGTGAATTTGCACCGCTCCTGTTTCGTTAGAATAACAGACAATTCATCTTAAAACCTCACCAATCCCTCCCGTTGCGGCATTTTGTCCCATACAAGGGAGGGATTTATTTTTGTAAGCTTACCGGAAAACCAGATTGAGGCAGTTGATGAAAAGCCTCTGAATCAATCCATATGCAAGAATTGCATATGACAGGAATTGCTTTCCTTAAAACTAAAATACCTAAATAATGGACAAAAGTATCTAATATCGGCATCCGTTTTCCTATATTTATTATTCATTCGCATAATGGTTGTATGTAACATTTATTATCTATGAAACGATTGACTTTTTTAGCTCTTCTACTGCTTTTATTCGCACCCATCAACCGTACCAAAGCGCAGGAACTCATCCTTAATGACCTTGAATATTTTGAGACACAGGGCGTCAACGTGCTGGCATATAGTAATCTCTTTACCGGTGGCTTTAACGACGAGAAAAATGCCGGCATCGAACTGATCCATCATGGCGTACGAACTGCCCAGGGAGGCGCAGTACGCCTATCCAACACACCCGAACAGTGGGATCTTGTGCCGGAAGTACTCAACCGGAAGGTAGACCGCGCAACCAATAGCATCGAATCGCTGTTGCGCTATGATGAATACGATTTTGAATCACGGGTGGTGGTCACAACGAAAGGCAAAGGGGTGGAAATCTCGGTCTGGCTCGATAAACCTCTTCCCACAGTGCTGGAAGGAAAAGCCGGATTCAACCTCGAGTTCCTACCCTCTCAATACTGGGGAAAGGCCTACCTGATGGACGGGCGTCCCAACCGTTTCCCACGATACGCGGTGGGAAACACCATTACCCGGCCCAACAGTGAGAAACCAAAACAATTTAAGGGATATGTTACGTCGGACGACCGGGGTACCGGACGGTACATTGATCCTCTCCCGTTCGAAACAGGGCGTACAATACTACTGGCACCCGATGCGCCGGAACGAATGGTAAAAATTACATCGCACAATGCCGACCTGATGTTATATGACGGCCGCATACTGGCACAGAATGGATGGTTCGTGGTCCGTAGCCTCCTCCCCGCTGGTAAAACGGGTAAGGTGCTGACATGGACAGTGGAACCCAACGCCGTTGAGGGCTGGGTAAGAGAACCCAATATCGGCTTCTCTCAAGTAGGATATCTTCCCTCGCAGCCCAAGGTATCGGTCATTGAGCTTGACAAGAAAGATAAACCACTCGAGACGGCTTCAATCTATAAGATTGGAGAGGATGGCAATGCGACCAAGGTATTCACCGGCAAAATCAGTCCATGGGGCGACTATTTCAAGTATCACTATGTAAAGTTCGAGTTTACTCCTGTTAACACCCCTGGAATATACTATATCCAATACGGTGATTATATTACCAATAACTTTATCATCGAAGAGAATGTCTATGACAAGATTACCGACGCCACCAGTGATATATGGATACCGATCCATATGAATCATATGTTCGTTAACGAAGCCTACAGGGTGTGGCATGGTGAACCTTTCAAGGAGGGCTATCGTCAGGCACCACCCAATACCGATCATTTCGACCTGCACTGGCAGGGACCCACCACCGACACCCAGTACAAGGCACTGGAGCTGATTCCCGGCTTGAATGTGGGTGGGTTCTTCGACGCCGGAGATTTTGATATCGAAACGGGATCGAACATCAACGTGGTACAGAATTTAGTACAGATATGGGAATATTTTAAACCGATGCGCGATCAGACATTTGTCGATCACTCACAAGGATACGTGGATCTGCATCGCCCCGACGGAACACCTGACATACTGCAATTCATCGAACATGGCACCATGCAACTGGTGGCTCAAGCTGAAATCATAGGCCATATGGCACAAGCTCTCTCAAATTCGGTACTCGACAATTATCATCACCTGGGCGATGCTGCAACCATCACCGACGGCCTTCCTTACAACCCGAAACTAGGGCCCTATGAGGTGGCTGCCGATGGTCGGTCGAGCGGCGTGAAAGATGACATGTGGGCATTCACCAGCCGAAATCCTGGACTCGACCTCAGGGCCGCGACCATGTTCGCCGCTGTCAGCAGGACTCTCAAAGGATATAACGACGGTCTTTCTGAAAGGGCATTCCAACAATCAGAGAGACTGCTGAAAGAGGCAACGGAGTTGCTTGCCGACAGAGGCAGCCGGCAGGAGAGACCGGGTTTTGAATCCGGCATTATCGCCACCTATCTGCAACTTTACATCTCCACTGGCGAAAAATCTTATCTCGACCAATTTCAGGAACTGCTCTGGCCTGCGCTGGACAGAAACGTACCCTACAATCTCCTGACAGCACTGCATGCCATACCCCACCTCGATGCATCGTTCAAAGAAAAACTGAAACCCTATGTGTTACAGTACAAAAAATATATCGAAGAGCTGGAACATGATAATCCGTACGGACTGCCCATTGGACTGGCAAACTGGGCAGGTGGTGGAGCCGTGGTCAACT
>JBDKRY010000174.1:0-2399 GCA_039683155.1 Proteiniphilum sp. | reverse complement strand
CACCGTTGCCTCCACCACAAACGAAAATATCGATTTGCGGAAATTTTGTGTATCCGGTTTCTCGGGCTTGAAGGAGATCATAAATTCACCCTCCTCATCAGAGGTCATGCTTCCCCCCGCAAAATGTTCCGGCGAGCTTCCCCAGAACCACCACCAAGGTTGTTGCCGGGTAATGCGCCACTCCACAGCGGCATGCTGTAGTTTGATACCGGAGAAATTCGCGACTTTGCCTTTCAGCGTGATCTCTTCTCCAAAAGTATAGGTTTTATCAATCTTATCAAAGGTGATTTCAAAAGTGGGTCGTTTGTATTCCTCCACGCGAAAGTCAGCACTTCCACTTTCTGTTTCTATCGTAAAACTTCCCGGCAATGTACCCTGTGGCAACACAAACTCTCCCGAAACAGAACCATAGTCGTTGGTTTTCAACGTTTGCGCCGATATCTCCCGCCGATTGGCATCGCGCAACACAAAGGTAACCGTTTTGTCTGTCACGATGGAATTTTCACCCCCTGCTGCATGGGTCAAAATAGCCTTGTAAAAGACTGTCTGCCCGGGACGATAAAGACTCCGGTCGGTAAAGATTCTCACCACATCCTGTTCCGTAATGTCACTGTTTAAATAGTTGTAGTACCCAGGGCGAAGCCGGTCCAGCAACGACCCTTTATCATTTCCCGAAACGGCCTGATAAAAAACATCGTTGTTGGGTATCTCCTGATGATAGACTGCCAGCCCCTGCTCATTGGCAGAGACGGTCGCTACCGGTGTAAGCGTGGAATTGCGCCAGTTACCCGGTAGTGTGTAAATAATTATTTTTGCATTTTTAACCGGTTCACCCGTCACCCTGTTTACAACAAAGAAATCATACTTGTCTTTTGCCGATGGACGGCTGAAGACTGCCAGGTCAGAAACGGCAAAATAAAAAACGGCCGGATTGACGGCAGACACTTCCGGCGACAGGTCGAACGTCAGCATATAGGTTCCGGGGTCGTCTGCATCTACTTCAAAAGTAGTCTCCCCCTGCAGATATTCTGGGATAACAGGCAACGGCACCCGGATATTTTTCAGGAAGGTTTTTTTATCTTCGATCGTTTTCCCGATTCCCGATTGTGCCATCTCCACATCTACGGATGAATCGATTTTATACAGTTTCGCAGAAAGTGCGGTGAGGTTTTTATAGGTGACCTTCAGTCTCTTTTCTCCATTTATCGGAAAGGTTTTGTTTCCGGAAACAAAAAAATCGGGGTGTGTCAGTAGCTGAAGCCTGTTTTTCAGGAGGGAGATACGTTCGTATTCCGGATATCTGTTGATGCTGTTGCGCAACAGATTGTATAACTCCCGGGTCTTCTCCGTTCGCTTCAGGCTGTCGCCATCCGGCATCATCCCGATTTCGTACTGATAAAAACCGGCTATTTTGTCAATAATCTCCACGCTGAAATCGTCCCCGTCCCATCGCTTTAGCAACCTTTCCAGCGATGGCAGGGCCTGGGTTGCATAGGCATTATGCCCCGATAAATCGTCGAGCTTATCCAGTTCGGTGAGCAGTACTGATTGTGGCATGTCTCTATTGAGCAATGATGCCAGCAGTTTCCGGTAGGTCTCCCATGTCCATAGCGTATAGAATGGAGGTTGCGGGTCGAAGGTGATCTCCACGAACTGTTCCGCAGGTGCGAAAAGTGATGAAAGGGGAATATTCTTACGCGCTAACGTGCGACTCAAATCTTCCTCCGAAGCAATCTGCCTGAATATCTCAATGGCCCTGCGAGCCAAAAAATCATACATTGTGGGGTAAAAACGGCGGGAATCCCTGCCCAATTCCACCACGGCAGCATAGGGTTCAACCTGCCTGTTTTCCAGTTCCGACTGTGCGGAAAGGGAAGCATTCAAATGTTCCGTCACTTTATGGTAGAAGATATTCCGGGTCCACTCTTTTATGTCGGCCGGCACAAAATCACCGAGTGCCGTACGCTGATTGACCGTCCACTGTTCTTTTTGGTAGTATTGCAGGTATAACTCACCCAGCATGGAGTGCAGCACCGATTGTTCCACTACATCGCCGCTTTTCTCCAACATGTCGCTCAGATTCCGGAAGATAAGCGTATCGTTTTGTGCATCCAGCACCAGGTCATATTTCCCCTGATGGATCAAAGCCTTGATCACCTGCGGGCTCTCTTTCTCCTGAATTGCCTTGCGCAGGATGGTATCCACCACTTTCGCTGCCGACTGGGGAAGCGATTTCTTTTCAAATTCAGCTACTTTTGCCCACTCATTTTTGTAGTGATCAGGGTGCATCGATTGTACGTTTTGAGAAAAAAGACCAGAAGAACATAGAAACAGGAGTATTGTCAGCGATAATTTTGTCATATCCGGATTGTTTTCTGCTTGTGTTGCAACTATTCATG
>JBDKRY010000173.1:0-7905 GCA_039683155.1 Proteiniphilum sp. | reverse complement strand
TGGGCTTGAAAAAGCCATTCCCGAATATCAATGCCCCCAGTCCCACATACATCAGCCATTTTGCCGTTTCGACCTGTTGAAAATTGAGCGCACTGAAAAACATAAAGAGCTGACCGATGACCATCAGCACGCTGCCCCAGAAAGTGGAACGTCGCATTCCCCAGTATCTATCAGCCACATAACCACCTATCAGCGGAGTAAGATAGACAAGGCCGGTGTAATTTCCGTAGATAAGAGAAGAGAGCTCCTTATCGAGCATTAACGCCTTGATCATATAGAGCACAAAGAGTGCCCGCATGCCATAATAACCGAAACGTTCGGCAATGGAGATGGAGAATATAAAATAAAGTCCTCCGGGATGTTTTGCTGAATTTGCTATCATATGAGTAAGCACTGTAAAGCTGCAAAAGTAAACATTTTACTCGTCTGAACTGAAACTTTCACGGTACATTTTCGATATTCGATAAAAAGGGAGATATTTCGGTCTTTTTTGACTATTTTTGTATGCAAAAGCTCCCGACTGAAATGGACGATCCGGTACTGTATCTGATTCCCGCCTTATTGGGTGATACCCAGGTAGAACGGGTAATTCCGCCGTACAATGTGCACATTGTTACACAACTGAAATATTTCATTGTGGAAAATATACGCTCGGCAAGGCGCTTTTTAAAGAAATGCAATCCGCAGATCGATGTCGGTGTGCTTACATTCTTCGAACTGAACAAACACACCGGGAAAAAAGAAATTGCAAATTATTTGTTACCCATGCAAAGTGGAGAAAGTATCGGCGTGATCTCGGAGGCAGGCTGCCCTGCCATAGCCGATCCGGGCGCAGATGTAGTGGCAATCGCACAACAGAATGGATATAAAGTGGTGCCGCTGGTGGGCCCATCTTCGCTGTTGATGGCTGTAATGGCATCAGGTTTCAACGGCCAGAACTTTGCCTTTCACGGTTATCTTCCCATTGATGCGGACGATCGTGTGACAAAGCTGAAACAGTTCGAGAGCCGGGCCTATAGTGAAGATCAGACCCAGCTATTTATCGAGACTCCCTACAGAAATCACAAACTGGCTGAAGATATTTTGCAGCACTGCAAACCCCGGACACAACTCTGCATCGCCATGAATATTTCCTGCGATAATGAATACATTGTTTCCCGAAGTATCAGTGCGTGGAAAGGGAAACTGCCGGATATGAACAAAAAACCGACAGTCTTTCTGATCTATAAAGGAAATTAGCTGTCAGTTGTCAATTATCAGCTTTGGAGGTGGAAGCTTGTCAGGAGCAACGGTAAGGGAATAAAATTTAGCAGTCAGAAATCAGTCAGTGGGCAGAAATAAGAGAAATACGAACAAGAAGATTCACAATAAAAATACATAATACGTTGAACATCCAATACAATATACAACTTAAGCCTTTCAACTCGTTCAGAACAAAAGCGCTTGCACGGCTTTTCGGTGAGCCTTCGTCGGCAGAAGAGGTATCAGAAATTCTGAAATCATACCCACACGAAAAGAAGTTAGTGCTGGGAGCCGGATTCAATCTGTTTTTTACCCGCGATTTCGATGGGCTGGTGATCAAACCGGCCATACGGGGAATCACGATTGTATCCGAAAACACCGAGTATGTGGAAATTGAAGCCGGAGCCGCCGAGGATTGGGATCAGTTTGTCGGTCAGAGTGTGGCACTGGGATATGCGGGACTCGAAAACCTTTCATTGATTCCCGGCTCCGTGGGAGCCAGCCCCATACATAATATCGGAGCCTATGGAACTGAGGTGAAAGATACGATTATCAAAGTGAAAGCGGTGGATATCCATTCAGGTGAACCCCGCGAGTTTACCAATGAAGAGTGCGCTTTTGGTTATCGCGACAGCATCTTCAAACGCACCCGCGCTTGCATGATCACCTCGGTGGTGTTTCGGCTCAGCAAATCATTCACCTACAAAGAGAAATATGTCGACCTGAGCCGGGAACTGGAAGGAATTGCCACTCCTACGCTCACCCAGGTACGCGATGCCATCATCCGTATCCGCACCCGCAAGCTGCCGGATTTCAATCTTTTGCCCAATGCGGGCAGTTTTTTCAGAAACCCGGTACTGACAAAGGAAGAAAAGGAAGCGCTGCAGAAGACATTGGTAGATGCACCCATCTACAATGTGGGAGATAACGAATTTAAAACATCGGCTGCTTTTCTGATAGAGAAAGCAGGGTTTAAGGGTAAGCGCAGCGGAATGGTGGGAACCTACGCCCATCATGCGCTGATCATCGTAAACTACGGGACAGAAAACGGACAGGAGATTGTGGATTTTATGCACGAGATACAACATGAAGTGAAACAACAGTTCGGCATCATGCTCGAGCCTGAAGTGTGGATATATTAAAAAAGACCATGTCATCATTTATCATCGAAGGCGGACACAGCCTCCGGGGAAACATTACCCCCCAGGGAGCAAAGAACGAAGCGTTGCAGGTGATCTGCGCCACATTGCTCACGCGGGAAGAGGTGATCATCGACAATGTCCCCGACATTCTGGACGTAAACAATCTGATCGCCCTGATCCGTGATATGGGGGTCGCCGTAAAAAAACTGGATGAAAAGCGTTACTCATTTAAAGCGGAGAAGATTGATCACGCCTACACACAGTCGGACGATTTCATGCAGAAAAGTGCAGCAATGCGCGGATCCATCATGCTCATCGGACCGCTTTTGGCACGTTTTGGAGAAGCCGTCGTGCCCAAGCCGGGAGGTGACAAGATAGGTCGCCGACGACTGGATACCCACTTCAACGGAATCATGAAGCTGGGCGCCCAAATGATCTATCACGAACAAAGGAACCTGTTCACGCTCTCGGCCAGACAATTGAAAGGAGCCTATATCCTGCTCGACGAAGCATCTGTCACCGGTACCGCCAACCTGCTGATGGCTGCCGTACTGGCAGAGGGAGAGACGGTCATCTACAATGCCGCCTGCGAACCCTATGTGGAGCAATTAAGCAGGATGCTGGTGCAGATGGGTGCAAAGATTCAAGGAATTGGATCCAATATGCTGCTGGTGAAAGGGGTCTCAAAATTGTCCGGCTGTCATCATCGTCTGCTGCCCGACATGATTGAAATTGGCAGTTTCATTGGCATGGCGGCCATGACTGCGTCGGAGATCACCATCGAAGGTGCGTCGACAGCCCACCTGGGCATCATCCCCGAAAGCTTCCGCCGGTTGGGTATCACGGTGGAACAGCGTGGCGACAATCTCTACATCCCCCGGCAGGAAGACTACACCATTGAATCATTTATCGACGGATCCATCCTCACCATTGCCGATGCTCCGTGGCCCGGGCTCACTCCCGACCTGTTGAGCGTGATGTTGGTCGTCGCCACCAAAGCCAAGGGAAGCGTACTCATTCATCAGAAGATGTTTGAGAGTCGCCTCTTCTTTGTGGATAAGCTGATTGATATGGGAGCCCAGATTATTCTGTGCGATCCGCACCGTGCCGTGGTGATCGGGCTCGATAAACGGTTTCATCTGCGGGGAATGACGATGAGCTCACCCGATATCCGTGCGGGGATCTCGCTGCTGATCGCGGCCATGAGTGCCGAAGGAACAAGCACTATCCACAATATCGATCAGATCGACCGGGGCTATCAGTCTGTCGACACGCGGCTCAATGCGCTGGGGGCAAGGATTGAACGGATATAAAATCTATAAAAAACATAAATCATAAAAGCTCTGTAATGAATATAGGGTGATGAGTTTACAAATGAACTCTTGCGGGGTGTGGCTTTTGATAAAATATTTGCTTTTTCGGCGACTCTTTTGTTACTTTGCAAGTTCATTTGAAACATCAACAAACAGGTGCTGCCTGTTGAAGGCAGTATTGTAACTATACAAAAACCATCCAAAAAAATTATGCCAACGAATTCGGTCGTCACCGACATTAAACAAGTAACCATTCGTTTCTCAGGCGATTCCGGGGACGGAATGCAATTGTCCGGAACACTCTTTTCCACCTTATCGGCTATCTTCGGAAACGAGATTGCCACCTTCCCCGATTTTCCGGCCGAAATACGTGCACCGCAAGGTTCGTTGCATGGCGTTTCGGGCTTCCAGGTACGCATCGGAGCAAAGGATGTGTACAACTCGGGCGATAAAACCGATGTGCTCGTGGCAATGAATCCCGCGGCACTGAAAGTAAATGCGCAGTACCTGAAAAGAGGATCGATCGTGTTATACGACACAGATTCATTTCAGAAGAAAGATCTCGACAAAGCGCTTTTTATGACCCAGGATCCGTTTACCGAACTCAACCTGGAGCATGTGCAACCTGTGGGTGTGGCCATTACCTCACTTACCAAAGCTTCGCTGGAAGGATCGGGGCTGGAAAACAAAGATATGCTGCGCTGCAAGAACATGTTCGCACTGGGCATTGTCTGCTGGCTCTTCAACCGGCCCCTGGAAATTGCCGATATGCTGCTGCAGCAGAAGTTCGCCAAAAAACCGCTACTGGTACAGGCCAACATCAAAGCCTTGTCCGATGGTTACAACTACGGCAACAATACACACCTCACTGCTTCGACCTACCGCATTGAACCCATTGAGTCCGGCAAGGGTTTTTACACCGATGTGAACGGAAATACGGCGACGGCATACGGGTTGATCGCCGCTGCCGAGAAGGCGGGCGTACAGCTTTTTCTGGGTTCATACCCCATTACCCCTGCTACCGATATCCTGCAGGAACTGGTAAAAAGAAAAGATTTTGGCGTGAAGGCACTGCAAATGGAAGATGAAATTGCCGGGATAACCTCCGCCATTGGCGCCAGCTTTGCAGGCTGTCTGGCTGCCACCTCAACGTCCGGCCCCGGCTTGTCGCTCAAGACCGAAGCATTGGGACTGGCCGTGATGACCGAACTCCCACTGGTAGTGATCGATGTGCAGCGCAGCGGGCCATCGACAGGGATGCCCACCAAAAGTGAGCAGAGCGACCTTAACCAGGCTTTGTACGGACGAAACGGTGAAAGCCCGCTGGTGGTACTTGCCGCCGCATCGCCCACCGATTGCTTTGAGAGTGCTTTCGAAGCATCGAAGATTGCGCTGGAGCACATGACACCGGTCATCTTACTGACCGACGGCTACATCGCCAACGGATCAGCCGCCTGGAAAATTCCCGATATGAGAGATTATCCCGAAATCAAACCACCCTACGTGGAGAAATACTACCGGGGCGACATTGAAAAATGGCGACCCTACGTTCGGGACGAGGAGACCCTGGTCAGATACTGGGGCGTTCCGGGAACATCCGGTTTTATGCACCGTATCGGCGGACTGGAGAAAGACAAACTCACCGGCGTCATCTCATCCTCTCCGGAGAATCACCAGTATATGGTGGATATCCGCAGAAAAAAAATCGAAAAAATTGCCGACTTCATCCCCACACAAAAAGTGACAGGCGATAAGGATGCCGATACGCTGATTGTGGGATGGGGAGGCACCTTTGGACATCTGCTGGAGGCGATGCTGCGCATTCAGGCAAATGGCAGGAAGGTGGCACTCGCTCATTTCAGACATATTTCTCCCCTGCCAAAAAACACGCACGAGCTTTTGAAGAAATACAAGAAAGTGATCGTGGCAGAACAGAACGAAGGACAGTTTGCTGCTTACCTGAGCGGGAAGTTCCAGGATCTGAGCAATATCCGCAAACTCAACAGGGTGGAAGGACAACCTTTCAAGGTAAGCGAGCTGGTAGAAGAATTTACAAAATTGATGGAGGGTAAATAAGCATGGAAGTAGCAGGATTAAAATATCAGAAACATCTCCCGAAAGATTACAAGAGCGAAAATGCGGTGCGTTGGTGCCCCGGCTGTGGCGACTATGCCATTCTGACCTGCCTGCACAAGGCGATGGCAGAACTGAACCTCGAACCGCATGAGACAGTGGTTATCTCCGGGATTGGATGTTCATCGCGTTTGCCGTATTATATGAACACCTATGGTTTTCACGGCATTCACGGTCGCGCGGCAGCCATCGCCACCGGCGTGAAAGTAGCCAACCCCAACCTGAGTGTGTGGGTGGCAACCGGCGACGGCGACTCACTGGCCATTGGGGGCAATCATTTCATCCATGCCATCCGTCGCAACGTAGACATCAATATAATCCTTTTTAACAATAAGATCTACGGATTGACCAAAGGACAGTATTCCCCTACATCGGCCCGTGGCTTTATCTCCAAATCATCTCCCTACGGCACTGTGGAAGAACCGTTCCGTCCTGCAGAGTTATGCTTTGGCGCCAGAGGGACTTTCTTTGCCCGTGCTATCGACGTGGACATGAAGAACCAGGTGGATGTGATGGTGGAGGCAGCCCGTCACAAAGGTACTTCAGTGATTGAGGTACTGCAAAACTGCGTGATCTTCAACGACGGAATTCACAATAAAATCAGTGACCGAAACTGGAAAGCCGACAACACAGTTATCCTGAAACAGGGTGAGAAGATGATCTTCGGGAAGGATAACGAAAAAGGGCTTGTGTTGGATGGCTGGAATCTGAAAGCAGTCACCATCGGGGAAGATGGTTATACGCTCGATGATATCCTGGTACACGATGCCACATCCAAAGACAGTACCCTGCAATTGAAACTTGCGCTGATGGATACAGCAAACGGCCTCCCCGTAGCACTGGGTGTGATTCGCAGTGTGGACGAACCTTCCTACGAAAGGGATTACGAAAGACAGATAACGGAAGTACAACAGAAAGCGCCGAAAAAATCGTTTACGGAATTTCTCCTAAGCTCTTCCAATATCTGGGAAGTGAAATGATGTTCAATGGTTATTCAGTAGTAATTCGGTAGTTTCGCGCGAAGCGCAAATAACAGCGCAACCGAATAACACGAAGTGAATAACGTGAACGTCAGTGAACGAATCACGCGAAGCACAAATCATCACATCATTAAATCGGCAAATCAAAATTTTCTTCGTCGTATTTCCGTGCGGATCATTTTCAGTTCCCGGCTCGACTGTCCTTTCACCGAAGAGTTCTCTTCGGCGCGGCGGAACAGATAAGGCATCATGGTTTTCACCGCACCGTAAGGAACATATTTTGCCACATTATAGCCTTGTCCGGCAAGATTGTAGGTAATATGGTCGCTCATTCCGTAGAGTTGGGAAAAATAGATCCCGGGGTGATTCCTCGGCACGTTGTACGCATCAATCAGGCCTGCAAGGAGCAGTGAGCTTGCTTCGTTATGCGTGGCAACCATAAATTCGATGGTATTCAGGTGCTCCATAAAATAGCGGATGATATCATCAAAATCACGATCTGTAGCCGGTTTATCCGGTTGTATCGGCGAGGGATACCCTTTTTCGATGGCACGCGCGCGCTCTTTTTCCATATAGGCGCCGCGCACAATCTTTAACCCAAAGCGGAAACCGCCCTCAAGCGCCATCCGGTGATGCCGTTTGATACGATCGATGCTGTCGTGCCGGTACATCTGGTATGTATTTTGTACGATGGCCTTCTTCCTGTTATATTGCGCCATCATCCGCATCACCAGATCATCCAGTACGGGCTGAATCCAGGTCTCCTCCGCATCGATCATCACAGGGACATCCAGCTCATATCCCCGTTTGAAAATTGCCGCTACCCGCTCCTCCGCTCGCTTGTATTCCGCCACCTCCGCTTCGGTAAGGCTGCTCCCTTCACTCACCTTCGCCAGCAAGTCAAAACGGGCAACCCCGGTGATTTTAAAGACACTGAACGGTACACCGGGATTACTGTGCGCAAACTCTATGGTACGGATAATTTCCTGACAGGTATTTTCGAATGCTGCTTCCGACGCTTCACCTTCCTGTGCGTAATCGAGTATCGAAAGCACATTACGCTCTGCCAGCCTGGCAATGGTTTTACTGCAATCT
>JBDKRY010000172.1:0-7154 GCA_039683155.1 Proteiniphilum sp. | reverse complement strand
TATTGGTTTTAGGTCTTATCTTATCGCAGATTATACCGCATCTGCTTGGTGATGGTTTTGATACGTTCAAGTCGGTGACAGACAGTCTGCTCTACATCTCGCTCGCATTTATCATGATTAACGTGGGACGTGAGTTTGAGATCAACAAGAAAGAGTGGCGCAGCTATACTGTCGACTATTTTGTGGCGATGGGTGCGGCCGCCTTTCCCTGGATCTTTGTGGCACTCTACTATCTCTTTATTGTCATTCCACCGGAGATGCAGATCTGGAAAAATGGTGACATTTGGAAAGAGACGTTCCTGCTGAGCCGGTATGCTGCGCCCACCTCCGCCGGGATCCTCTTCACCATGTTGGCCGCGGCGGGACTGCGTTACACCTGGGTTTATAAAAAGGTGCAGGTGCTGGCTATCTTCGACGACCTGGATACGATTCTGCTGATGATACCGCTCCAGATCCTGATGATTGGCATGCGTTGGCAGATGTTCGTTATTCTGGTGGTGGCGATACTGCTGATATGGCTGGGATGGAAAAAGATGAACAGCTATGGAGTACGGCAGGACTGGAAAGCAATTCTCTTTTTCGCGATCTTGCTGTTTATCGTGATTCACGCCATCTATCTAATTTCAAAACATTTTTATGGTGAGAGTGGCAGCATCCATATCGAGATACTGCTTCCCGCATTTATCCTGGGTATGATCATGAGAGCGGATCACTCGGTGGAACCAGGCAAGACGGAAGTACGGGTTACCAACTCAATCTCCTATTTCTTTATGTTACTCGTAGGGTTGAGTATGCCTCTCTTCCTGGGGGTTGACTTTGCAGCAGCGGCGGAAAATTCGGCGGCCTATATTTCACAGGTACCAATGTTACCCTGGGGAACCATTGCGTTGCATGTGTTCATCGTGACCATCATCTCCAATCTTGGCAAGCTCTTCCCGATGGCCTTTTATCGCGACAGGAAACTGGATGAACGGCTTGCTGTCTCCATTGGCATGTTTACCCGTGGGGAGGTGGGTGCAGGGGTGCTCTTCATCGCCATTGGCTACCACTTGAGCGGTGTCCTGCTGATCATCTCCGTACTGGCCATGTGTCTCAACCTCCTTTTCACCGGCATCTTCATTGGATATGCCAAGAAACTGGCAATGAAGTCGGCTCAGGAAGAACTGGCAGCCGAAACAGTTTAAGAGATGTCTCGCTCATTTTTTGTGTCTGGTAGTAAAATGTGGAAAAAATACTTTGAAAACCGGATAAACATCTTTACATTTGCAGTCGCTTAAAAAGCGGAATCAGCTTTTGCAGGTGAAAGTTCCTGGTGGAATTTTACTTGCGGAAGTAGCTCAGGATGGGTAGAGCACGACCTTGCCCCAAAAGGAAAAGTGAAACCGACCTTGGCATGGTAAATTAAAAAATATTGCGGAAGTAGCTCAGTTGGTAGAGCACGACCTTGCCAAGGTCGGGGTCGCGGGTTCGAGTCCCGTCTTCCGCTCAAGGTCCGCTCGGATGGTGGAATGGTAGACACGCAAGACTTAAAATCTTGTGACCATAGCGGTTGTGCGGGTTCAAGTCCCGCTCCGAGTACAGTCAAGTTGTTTAATTCCGATAGTTCTCTCTTATCGGGATTTTTTTATGGAAAAATCTGTCATGAATTATTCATTCCAGTCCCTGGAGTTCCTCCTTATCTTTCACCCTGGAATAGATTTTTAACCATGTGTATCCCCCTATCATGGCAAGGGTTGAAGCAATCAGCACGGAGAGCTTGGCCACATCGCGCAGCATTTCGTTTTCCGGAAAAGCGAGTATCGACACAAAAATTGACATTGTGAAACCGATCCCGGCCAATATGCCTACTCCGATAAACTGAAACCAGTTTATCTTGTCTCCCAACCGTACAAGCCTGAGTTTAGTCATCAGGTAGGCGGCCATTGTAATTCCCAGCGGTTTCCCTACAAACAAACCAAGAATAATTCCGAGTGAGAGTGGGGAGCTGAGCCCTGACATGGAAGCCGGTGAAATGACGATACTGGTGTTGGCCAGTGCAAAAATGGGCACCACGATGAAGTTTACCGGGAAACTGAGTTTTCGCTCAAATACTGACAGCTGACGCACCGGCAGCAGAAAAGCAAGTATAACGCCGGCAAATGAAGCATGTATCCCCGATCTGTACATGCAGTACCACATTCCGATACCCAGTACAATCATCAGGGACGTACCCAATTTGTTTTGTATATGGCGATTGACAAAGTAAATAATGACTCCCAGTGCAACGACTGCCAGGAGCCATGTGAAGTGTAAGGCAGATCCGTAAAAAAAGGCAATGATGAGAATGGCACAAAGGTCATCGATGATGGCCAGTGCCGTTATAAAAACTTTCATTGAATGAGGAACGGCTTTCCCCAGCAGACTAACAATCCCCAAAGTAAAGGCGATATCTGTAGCCGTAGGAATTGCCCAACCCCTTGTGTAGACAGTGTTCCCTGTGATAAGGACGAAAATCAAAGCCGGTATGGCGACCCCGAAAAGCGCAGAGACAGCAGGGAACATCATCCTTCGGGGAGAGGACAGCTCACCGGTTGTTGCCTCACGTTTAATGTCTATGGCCACGTGAAAAAAGAATAGCATCATCAAGGCATCATTGATAAAGTGTGCGATGGTATGGGGTAGATGCAACTGATGAAATCCGGGAATCTCAATTTGCCAGAAGTTGGCGTAATGAATTCCTATCCCCTGAATATTGGTTAGTACCAACGAAAGAAGGGTACATAAAAGCAGAAGTACTCCCAAAGTTCTACTGTCGTGAATAATCTTCTTGAATATAGACGCAGACGGCTGTATAGATGATTGGTGTGAACTCATCGATATAAATATGCTGTGTGAGGGATAATGTAATTAATGTAATAGAAAACTGAAATCATCTTCATTGGATAATTCCAACGGTTCTTGTCCGTATTTAAAGATACGTGCCTTGCGGTTGCCCATCAGCACCAGTTCCTTGTCCTCAAGGAGCAGCATTGTACCTTCACGCAATCCTACCACATATTCCTCCCTGTTCACCTCAATGAATTCCAGGATACGTGCCTCACGTGTTTCTCCACCATGATTTGCAGGGTTGTCGTCCAGATAATGCGGGTTGATTTGGAAAGGCACCAGCTTCAGGGTCTTGAATTTTTCCGGTTGCACAATGGGCATGTCATTTGTCGTTCTCAGTGTGGGGCATGCAATATTGGATCCGGCACTCCACCCGATGTAGGGTGTGCCTTTTTTTACTTTCTTGCGGATTACCTTCATCAGTCCCTTCTCTTGCAGCATTTTTACCAGCTGCCACGTGTTACCGCCTCCCACCACAATGGCATCGGCATTCTCGATGGCTTCCACAGGATTGATAAAACGGTGAATACTGGTGACATGGTGCCCTATTTCTGAAAAGCGTGCATTTACTTTTTCCTCATATGCTTCGTAAGAAAACGTGACCGCAGCGTAGGGTATAAAAATGGCATTCTTTGCTTTCTCTCCCAGAAAATCCATGATATAATTTTTGGGATACTCCAGATAACCTTCACCCGGATTGGTTGAATTGCTGATTAATAAAAGTCTCATTGTAAGGGCTTTTGTTTAAAAGCGCAAATATAATGAAAAATAGTCGGAAAAGGCGTATATTCAGCGTGAATAGTGTACTTTTGTGACCAAAAATAAACGTGGAGAATAAATCGATAGATACCGTTTTACGAGGCACCGACGATGTTTCATCTGCAGGGATGATCGATCTGCTGCGCTTTGGGTTTGGTTATATGGAATTAGTCTTTAAAGTTTTTTTTGATGAAAAACATTGATAGCAGCAGATTCAGTATGAGAAAACCACCCATCCCCGCGAAAAAAAATCCTTTCCACTGAGGAAAAATAATCAGGGTGATCACCGATGCTGCCGCAATAGCTGCAATAATCACCCACAGTACTGTAAGAATTGTTTTTCTTTTTGCCATAGCAGGTACATTTATTTGTAAAAATTAGTCATTTGTGCGTTCTAATTTTTTGCATTATTGTCAGATGGAACCTTTGATGATTTTTTTTATGTAAATAATCATGTTGGTTTCATTCCGTCTGTCTTTTGAGCCAATTCGTGATGTCGGAGAGTACTTCAGGAGCAATTGTTTGCGTAATTTTGGCATATTCTTCCACCTGTCCCGTCATGCTTTCCTGAAAAAGATGATTCAACCCCGCGTATATTTTTGTCTCGGTGCGGTAATTCCTTCCTCTTTCCAACGCTTTCTTGATGGCAGCGATGTTTTTTTCGGCCGGCACCTGGCGATCGTTCTCTCCATGGATGACCAATACCGGACAGGAAACTTTTTCCAGGTAAGCAGCAGGGTCAACAGCAAGAAAACTGCGGTAGCCCGGCTTGATCATCGCGTTGAACTGACTACGCAGGAAAGGCTCTTTTTTCATTTTCATTTTCAACAGGATAGGCAGTTGTTCCCAGAGCTGCAGCAATTTATCGTGAAGTGCTGTTCTGTCGTTCTCTGAACCATCCCAGACCAGAAGACTTTCAAACATTTCGCGGTTGAGCATCTGCAGTTTCCCGATGGTTTCCGGTTCCATGCCCTGTAGCCTCATGGACATTTCGTTCTGATCCAGTACCACCTCAATGCCGGTAGTTCCGGGTGCAGCCATCAGTACCATCATGCAGATTCCTTTCTCCCCGGATGCTACTATCGGGGCAATAATGCCACCTTCACTGTGCCCCAGCAGGCCAATCTTCGTGGCGTCAATCTCTTCTCTGTGCTTCAGGTAGTTCACCGCCATCAAGGCATCATCTGCAAAATCATGGATGGTGGCTTTATCGTAATCACCGGTAGATTTACCCACACCCCGTTTATCGTACCGGAGGACGGCAAAACCGTTACGCGTAAGATAATCGGAGATCACAAAAAAGGGTTTATGCCCGAAGAGGGTCTCATCGCGGTCATTCGGCCCGCTGCCGGAAATAAGCAGGACTGAGGGAAAGCTACCCGTGCTGTCGGGTAAAGTGAGTGTGCCCGCAAGGGAAAAGCTTTCGTCGAAATTCGGAATAATTACTTCTTCCGAAATGTAGGGAAGCGGTTCCCTGGGCGTTTGCGGACGCTGGATCAGCGGTTCTCCCGCACGTTTCAATACCAGGGGAAAGGAAATGCCTCCCTGGCTGAATGTCCCCGTGATAGAGTCGTTTTCAAGCGTTCCCCTGTAAAACAAGCCCAAACCGGCGGCGATAATTTCCAGCTTATTCTCCTCGAATGAACTTCTGGTGGTAGGCAATCCGAAAGCTCCCTGATCGGGACTGTCCATGGTGCAGGTGAATGCAGTGTCGTTCTTGTCAATGTGGAAAATAATCCGAAGGCGTGTGTTCTGTATCTCTAACGCACCCTCCCAGCTGCCTGTAATCTCTTGTGCATGGAGAGAAGCAGCGGAAAAAAGAAGGATGACCCAAAAAAATGCTTTATTCATGATGATAGGGTTCATTGTGTAAAATAGTCATTGCACGATAAAGTTGCTCTGCAAATACAACTCTCACCATTTGGTGTGTGAAGGTCATTTTTGAAAGCGACAACTTTTCGTTTGCTGCCTCATAAATCTCCTGTGAGAAGCCGTAGGGGCCCCCCACCATAAAAACCAGCCGTTTGGGAACAGTGTGGTTTTTTTTCTCAATATAACGGGCAAACTCGGTTGAGGTGTATTGCTTCCCTTTGTCGTCAAGCAAAACAACATGATCGCCAGGTTGTAGCGATTTGAGGAGAAGATTGCCTTCCAGCGTTTTTTGTTCTTCTGCTGAAATGTTTTTTTTGTTTTTGAGGTCCGCGACAACGGTCATCTCAAAGGGAATGTAGAAATTCACTCTTTTCCGATATTCCTCAATCAACTGAGCGAGGTGTTCATTGTCCGTCTTCCCCACAGAAAGCAAACGTACTTTCATCCTTTCATTCTCGTTACGTTTATAAAAATACTACCCGGCCAGCAGAGAGTGTATTAATCCTGCACTTAGACCGATATAACGGATAATTTAACCCAAGGAGATTAAAAAACCTATTATCAGCAACAAATATAACTGTTTATTTCTTACTTTTGTAAGAGATTTTTGGTAAAATTATAACAATATAGGCATGGTGCGTGTTTATTATTATATGCCGATTTCAATGAAATGATAGACGTAGATAAATTAATTAGTAACCTGATAGAACTGGCCTTTGCCGAGGATATTGGTGATGGTGATCATACAACCTTGTGCAGTATCCCTGCGGAAGAAACCGGGCAATCGAAATTATTGATAAAAGAAAAAGGGATCCTTGCAGGGGTGGAAGTGGCCAAAACCATATTTCATAAATTTGACGACAGTTTGGAAGTAGCGGTTTTTATGAACGACGGTACGCCGGTAAGCCCGGGCGATATAGCCTTCGTTGTTTCCGGCAAAGTGCAGTCGATCCTTCAGACAGAACGTTTGGTACTCAATATTATGCAGCGAATGAGTGGTATTGCCACCATCACCCATGAATATGTGAAGCTGCTTGAGGGAACATCGACAAAGATACTCGATACGAGGAAAACCACTCCCGGTATGCGCATGCTGGAAAAACAAGCTGTAAAAATCGGTGGCGGCGAGAATCACAGGATTGGCCTTTTTGATATGATCCTGCTGAAAGATAACCACGTTGATTTTGCCGGGGGAATAGAAAATGCCATCCACGGTGCACAAAACTATTTAAAAGAAAAGAACAAAGCACTCAAAATAGAAATCGAAGTAAGGAATCTCCAAGAGCTTGATGAGGTTCTGCGGATAGGAGGAGTGGACAGGATCATGCTCGATAACTTCACTCCTGAGCTGACGCGCCGTGCGGTGCAGATAGTCAATGGGCGCGTAGAGCTTGAATCGTCGGGAGGAATTACATTTGATACAATCCGTTCGTACGCTGAGACAGGTGTGGATTACATCTCTGTGGGTGCAATCACACATTCCGTGAAAAGTCTCGATATGAGTCTGAAGGCAGTTTAATAAAACATGAAACGAGCACAAACTTCATTATACACATGCACAGGATTATCGCGAGTTACATACACCATAGCGTTAAAAAGTAAAGGAATCGTATGAAACAAAACGACAGTAAACAGGAGTTACTCGATAAACGATATAT
>JBDKRY010000171.1:0-2399 GCA_039683155.1 Proteiniphilum sp. | reverse complement strand
CCCACCAACAAATTCACAGGCTTAACCGAGGAAACCATCACCTCCACTACCCTGCTTTTCTTCTCTTCCAGTACGGCCTGCATTACCATGTTCCCATACATCAGGATGAACATATAGATAAGGATGGTAAACATCAGCCCAATAATGGTGGCAAGCTCGGTAGAGGTTTCAGACACACTCCCGTCGCCACCCAACCGCATCGTTTTCAAGGAAACAGCCGACCCTTCTTCCACGATGGAACGCACCCTGGCAATGGCTTCGCTGTCAATGTTATCGGAACGGGACAGAGCGTCCAGCTTCTGCCGGGTCACTTTTTCATTCAGCGTCCGCTCAATCATCGCCTGCAATTCCTGGGGAATCTGTTTTTCGGAAGTGATGGAAACAGCACGGGGATTTTCATGCAGGTCGCCGGTAATATGCAGGATAGCGAATAAATCGTTCCCTAATCGGCTTTCTGCTTTATTTTCTTCCTGTTCACCAATGATCCGGAATTGATATAAATCCGTCGATTTCAGCAACGGAGCATATATTCCTGTCTGATCAATGACGGCCACATTCTTCACGCTGCCGTCGTTCAGCGTGGAGAGCCAGAGGGGTAACAGCGACAGGGCCACCATCAGCAGCGGCATGAGCAGGGTGAGGATAATAAATGATTTTTTCCGGACCCTCGTGCTGTACTCCCGTTGTATTACTAATCCTAAAGTATTCATTATTGTGAGATTAAGTCAGATTGCGAGTAGGTTATTATGCAGCACAAATCTATTTGGCATCACGTGTCACTGTTTTGATAAAGACATCGTTCATGGTGGGCAGCTCTTCATCGTAACTAACCACCTCATACCGGTCGAAAATGAGTCGTGCCAGTTCATTGTTGCTGATACCGTCCTTTTTTTTGATACGCAGATCGATGAACTCATGATAGGGCTCCCGGGACAGAATTTCGAAAGAAGGGTGTACAAAATCAAAATCATTCCCCAGTATGCGGAAGCGGAAGATGCCGGGACGATGCTCCTTGCGGATCTCGAACACTTTTCCCTGCAGGACAACCTGCGACTTATGAATGAGGGCAATATCGTCGCAGAGCTCCTCCACCGACTCCATATTGTGGGTGGAGAGAATGATGGTCTTCCCTTCGTCTTTGAGACTGAGCATCGCATTTTTCACCATATCGGTATTCACCGGATCGAAACCGCTGAAAGGCTCGTCGAATATCAATAAATCGGGATTGTGTATCACGGTAGAGATAAACTGCACTTTCTGTTGCATCCCCTTCGACAACTCCTCCACCTTCCGGTTGTACCAATCCATAATGTTGAATCGCTTAAACCATATCATCAGTTCACGGTGGGCATCTTTTTTAGAGAGTCCGCGCAATTGGGCGAGATACATCGCCTGCTCCCCCACCTTCATTTTTTTGTAGAGGCCACGTTCTTCCGGCATGTATCCGATGTTATATACATCGTCGCTATTGGAGGGTCGTCCGTCGATCATCACACTCCCGCTGTCGGGGGCCGTGATGCGGGTGATGATACGGATAAGGGTGGTTTTGCCTGCCCCATTGGGACCCAGCAATCCGAAAACAGTCCCTTTTGGTACCTGAATGCTCACCTTGTTGAGGGCCAGGTGGTTCGCATATTGCTTCACCACATCATGGGTTTCTAAATACATATTCAATAGTTATTGTGTAGAAATTCGATTGTAATTCAATTCTTATTCTATTGTTATTCTGTTGTAATTCAATTACGGCGAAGCCGAATAACGTGCGAAGCACAAATATCGCGAAGCGAATTACGGCGAAGCCGAATAACGTGAACGCAGTGAACAGATAACGGCATAAGCCAAAATTACGCGCAGCAAATTAATATTTTAATACAATCCGTTCACCCAACTCCTTGGAGAGCACTTTTTTTATTTCCTGCAACTGTTTCAACCGGGTGATGAGTGTCACGTAATCATCCTTGTTCCCCGATTTCATCTCTTTCTTGAGTTCTTCAATTTTCTGAAGCACGTAAAAATTTTTCAATTCGGTCGTAGCACGCGGAACGTAGGAATTAAGCAGATTTTTTTCGAGCAGTCGCGAACTCTTGTCATCCATTTCCTCACCCAATATTTTTGCATGTATCTTGCTCAGGTGATAGCGGTCGCTCATCAGTTCCGATGCCAGTTTACTTACTTGTGGGTTGGGATGGGACAGAAAATAGCGTCCCGAATCAAAATGAACATCTTCCATATAGGCAACGGCTTCCTCAAATATTTGCCGGTAGAGATCATTGGAAAAGGTGATGTGGTCTCGCTCCAGGTCGTACCGTACAAATTCCGTCACACCCGGACCGACCTCCACCAGCACATCTTCCTCCACCTCTTTTTTTCCCTCTTTTCTTTTCTGTTTTTCAAACTTT
>JBDKRY010000170.1:0-6900 GCA_039683155.1 Proteiniphilum sp. | reverse complement strand
AAGATAATTCCTGATTGTGATGATACACCTGATGATATAATTCATCGATCCAAGGGTCCATTGGTATCTGATTTTCCAATAGATGATGCAAATGATTGTGAGCGTGACCCTGATGTTTTTCGGGGGTATGCTTGCTTTTTTCCATAAAATAAGGAAATTATAAGGTTAAACAATCTGAAAATAGCTTAGTTGCTTTTTTTATTGTTAAATAATTTGAAAAACATAAGGCTGTCGCCTGGGTGACAATTTTCGGGATCTTTAGACCCTACCTTTGTAATACAAAAAGTAAAAAATAAAAACGATTTTGACGACAAACATGCACGGATCAGAAAATCCGGAAACAGGGTAAAAGGTAAACATAAACAAAGAACGGAATTCGTAAAGCAAACAATTAAAACAATTAAATTAGAAACGAAACATTATGAAAACAAGAAATTACGCATTAAGAAGCAATCTGCTTAAAACAGCATTCATGGTATCGCTTATCGCGATCTTCTCCCTCATCAGTATTCAACCAGCTTCGGCGCATTGTGATTCTTATGATGGCCCGGCGCTGATTGATGCAGCCAGAGCATTGGAGACCAATAACGTGGATCTGGTATTAAAATGGATCAATACGGATATGGAAGCGGAAGTTGTCCCGCTTTTTCACAAAACCTACAGCCTGAAAAATGGCGACCGGGAAGTGTATGAAATAGTAAAAAAACATTTTTACGAAACATTAATCCGTCTGCATCGTGAAATGGAAGGAGCTCCTTTCACCGGCTTGAAAGCGGCCGGAACGACCGCTCCGATCACTGTAATGAGTGACAAGGCATTACAAACCGGTGATTTTGATTCGTTGCTTAAAGCACTCAACAAACACGTGAATGCACAACTGCAGGAGAAATATGAAAAAGTGGCTGCGCTATACAAGGTGAAGGACAACTCGGTGGAAGAAGGTCGTCAGTACGTGGCAGCTTATGTGGACTACACCCACAGCGTAGAAGCCGTACACGATATTCTCGCAGGTGAGGGAGGACACCAACATTAATTCTTTAAAAAAACAGAAACAGGGATGGGGTCACTCAGATGATTCCATCCTTTGTTGATTGGATTACCTGTGAAGCTCTCTCCATTTTCTTCCGGATATCTTCGGTACAGAGGTTGCCGATACTGCCCGCGTGGGTATGATGCACTTCTTTTTCCGTATGGAAAATGCCCTGCTGCACTTCTCTCCCCACCTGCTGATAAGCTTCGCGGAAGGGGATGCCTTGCAGTACCCGCCTGTTTACCTCCTCCACGGTAAAAAGATAGTCGTAGCGCGGATCCGAGAGAATATCTTCGTTGACCGAGATATGTTCCAGCATAAAGTGTGTCATCTGTAGTAGTTTGTGCAGGGTTTCCAGCGCCGGGAAAAGTACCTCTTTCAGCAACTGGTAATCGCGGTGATATCCGTGCGGCATATTGGTGGTCATCAGCGTGATTTCGTTCGGCAGACTCTGCAGACGATTGCTGTGTGCGCGAATCAGCTCCCACACGTCGGGGTTCTTTTTGTGTGGCATGATGCTCGAACCGGTTGTCAGCTCTTTGGGGTAGGAGATAAAACCGTAATTGCCGGAGAGGTACATGCAGTTATCGGCGGCCAGCTTGTTTAGGGTAGCAGCGATGTTGGCCATGCTCTGGGCGAGAATGCGTTCGGTCTTGCCACGTCCCATCTGTGCGGCAACCACGTTGTAGTTCATTGTGGAGAATCCCAGCTCACGGGTGGTCATCTCTCTATCCAGCGGAAAGGAGCTCCCATAACCGGCGGCGGAGCCCAGCGGATTCTGATCGACCACCTTCCAGGCTGCCGCCAGCGTGTGCATATCATCCACCAGCGTCTCGGCGTAGGCGCCGAACCAGAGTCCGAACGAGGAGGGCATGGCCACCTGCCCATGCGTGTAGCCGGGCAGCAACACCTCTTTGTGCTTTTCACTGAGCGACTGCAGCAGGCGAAACAGATCTATTACTTCTTCCTTGATCTGTAGGATTTCCTCTTTCAGATACAGTTTGATGTCCACCAGCACCTGATCGTTGCGGGAGCGTCCCGCATGGATCTTCTTGCCCATTTCGCCCAGTCGCTCTGTCAGCACTGCCTCTATTTGTGAGTGGATATCTTCGGCATCATCATTGAGACGGAAAATCCCTTTCTCCACCTCTTCCAGTATATTTTGCAACTCGGCCTGCAGAGCGTCCTCTTCCTCCGCCTTCAGCAAGCCTGTTTTCACCAGCATTTTGATGTGCGCCATTGATCCCCGGATGTCATGTTTAGCCAGACGCAGATCCAGTTCACGGTCGTTCCCTACTGTAAAATCCTCTACCCGTTTGTTGGCATCGAAGCCTTTGTCCCAGATTTTTGCCATAGTCAGTAATTTTTTAGCGTTCAGTTTTCAGTAATCAGCGTTCAGTAGTCAGCGTTCAGCTTGTTTGGATCAATCGTTATACCGCCGGCGGTTTGGGCTTCAGTACTCAGTAGTCAGTATGGGTACTCAGTGTTGCCAATTGTGTGATCAGAGCAATATAGCCGTTGATTCCCTGTTCCAGTTCCTCTATCAACACAAACTCATCAGCCTGATGAGAACGGGCCGATTCACCCGGCCCCATCTTCAGGGCCGGACAGGTAATCCGCATCCAGTCGGAGGTGGTCGGTGAGATATAAGTCTCCATATGCAGGCGTTCAATGCAATGCAACAACGGATGATCTGCCGGGGTAGCAGAGCTCCTGTTGGTCAGTGACCGCGCTTTCAGGGTACTTTTTACCTGCGGTAGCAGGATATCCATCAACTCCGGATTGCTATATTGTTCTGTGGGCCGGATATCCACCACAAAAGTGCACCGGTCGGGGATCACATTGTGTTGAATACCGGCATGTATCTGCGTCACGGTGAGTTTCACCTCTCCCATGACAGGGGATATTTTGGGAAATTTTATCGAACGCAATACCGCAATATCTTCCAGTGCAATGTAGAGCGCGTTCACCCCTTCATCCCTTGCTGCATGTCCGCTTACCCCTGTTGCTTCGCCGTCGATCACCAGCAGTCCTCTTTCCGCAATGGCCGCCTTCATCCCTGTCGGTTCACCGATGATGGCCATATCCACTTCGCCGGTCAACTTTTCCCATAACCGTCTCATGCCTCCTGCCCCCGAATTCTCCTCTTCGGTGGAGAGTGCCAGCAGAAGGTTGAACGGGAGTTCTTTATCGTAGAAATGGAGGAATGTCTGTATCATGGAGACCACACTGGCACCGGCATCGTTGCTGCCCAGTCCGAAGACGTGCGTGTCTGAGACAGGTGGTGTGAACGGATCAAAGGAATAGGTTGAGGCGGGTTGTACCGTATCGAGATGGGAGTTGAGCATCAGTGTAGGCTTCGTGTGGTTCGCATGCGGCTGACGCAGGATCAGGTTATTGCCGATCCGTTCTGTTTCGATCCCATGCCCTTTGAAGTAATTCACCAGATAATCGCTCCGCAGGTGTTCCTCCCCCGAAAAGGAAGGCAACGAAACCAGTTTTCTCAGCAATTCCGTCGCGTGATGCAGGTCTCTTCTGTTCATTGGAGTGAGATAGATTTTAACGGGTTGGGGCTTTACTCTTTTTGGGATGCTCTGTTGCTTTCCCTCAATACGGTTCCTTTTTTAGACAACAAATTTTTTGCATGCAGGATGATCACCTCCGATACCCCCTGCTCAATTGCCTGAAAGGAATTGTCAATTTTCGGAATCATACCGCCGGCGATGATGCCCTGCTGTTTGTATGCTTCACGCTCTTCCCGGTTTATCGAAGGAATCAGACTTTCCGGGTTGCTTACATCTTTCAATACACCCTCTTTTTCGAAACAATAATAGAGCGTGGTATGGTATTTTCCGGACATGGCGGTAGCCAGGGAATAAGCAACCGTATCGGCATTGGTGTTCAGCAAAGAACCGTTACCGTCGTGGGTGATGGCACAAAAAACCGGGGTGATTTTACCCTCGATCAGTTGGGAAATAAAGTCCGCATTCACTTTTTCCGGACAGGGATCGCCCACGAATCCGTAATCGACCGGTACCGGCGGGCGACGCAGCGCCGGAATGGTATTGCCGTCTGCACCAGAGAGGCCGAGGGCGTTGCAGCCTTTTTTTTGCAGGGATGCTACGATATTTTTGTTGATCCATCCGGCATAGACCATGGTGACCAGCTTCAGTGTCTCTGCATCGGTGATGCGGCGTCCCTGCACCATTTTTGTTTCAATACCCAAGCGTACAGCCATTCTGGAGGCCATTACACCACCGCCGTGCACCAGTAGTTTCCGTCCTTCCAGTCGGTGAAAATCGGACAGGAACGATTCCAGTGCTTCCGGATGATCCACGATATTGCCTCCAATTTTTACAATGGAGAGGCTCTCTTTATCTTTGTTTTTATTGTTAATCGGCATTCAGTTGTCAGTAGTCAGTAATCAGCAGTCAATGGTGTTAATGCCTAAATTACGTTGACCGTTTCTTTGGTTGATTTATCATGATTATATTCTGGAGTGATATGTGAAGCTGAGGATTTTTCCCTACAGCCCGCAGGGCTGTAACGCCCTGCGGATTTGTAGTTCTCACATTCCGTCGTTGACTGGTCAGCGTTGGATTTTCCCATTCTGCTAAGATACAATATTTCATATTCAATCGGAGTTTTTCTCTGTAAACTTTTATGAGGTTTATCTTCATTATAAAGTTTCACTGTCCGGTCAACTTCTTTTTTAAGTTCTTCGAAAGAGTTTATATCCCTATGAATCAAATAATTATTTTTAATAACGCCATTAATTCGCTCTGCCTTACCATTATCCCATGCATACTCACACATACTGTTAGTTATGTTCTGTTTTTTAGTTATAGCCAAAAAATCCTTTGAATAATATTGGCCGCCTCCATCGGAATGGAAAATAACAGATGATACATCATTGCCCCTGCGGGAACGGATAGCCATCTCTAACGCAGGCAAGGTGGTGCTTTCCGTTAATAATCTCTTTGACGCTTGATGTCCTATTATTCGTCGAGACCAGGCATCTATAACGAAGGTTAGATAGTAAAATTTATTTCTAACTTCAAAATAAGTAATATCACTAACCCACAGTTGATTAATGCCAGTTAATTTGAGATCTTTAGTCAAATCGTCAAACCGGATAACGCCAGAGCTATCAGTCGTGCGATGAGGACTTCTGTAACGTTTGGATGATAGTCCTTCTTCTTTACAAAATGCTTCAAAAGCATCTCTTCCCATACTCTCAGGACACAATTTATAATACATATCCCGGCACCCCATGGTGGGGTGATCATCACGCAGCTGACGAATGATTTCAAGCAAATGATAGCGATCTTGCTTCTTTATTAACTCTCTGTTCAAGTGCTGATGAAAAGCTTGTTTGCTGATATCTAACGCACTATATACTGCATTCATGCTGTAGGGATATCTTTCTCTGTTTTGCCAGAAGAAGTTGAGGGTTGGATATCGGAGTTTTTTTTTATTTCAACCCCATAATGATCTTCTGCCAATTCAATCATCTTTTCCTGATAGTCAATTACAATCTGCTTCTGGCCTATCATACGCTCCAGTTCAGCTACTTTCTTTCGTAACTCTAGTAACTCTCGTGTGTCGCTTTTGCTTTCAACCATAATCCTTTCCTGCTTTGTTGTTTCATTGCCAAATTTAGTGATCCATTTGTAAACAGCAGGCCTACTCACTTCATAAAGTTTGCAAATTTCACTGACTGATGCATAGCCTCGCTCAATTTCTCGCACTTTCTCTTTCTTGAAATTTTCGCTGAAACGACGGCGCTGCTTCTGACCAATACTTAATTTAAAATCTTCTCGTGTTGCCATTTTTTTGTGTAATTTTACACCTCTAAAACGGTCAACTTATATCAGGCACCGACAGTGGTCAGTTATTGATAATCTTGACTCTTGTGTCTTGTGTCTTGATGTCTTTGCACATAAGCCCATTGGTACTTATCACATCCCAAGTAATATCTCTTTCAATACGGTTTGTGCCGAGACCACCCTGTTGGCCGCTTCTTGGATCACGATTGAATGAGGACTCTCGATCACTTCGTCGGTGACGATCATGTTGCGGCGTACTGGCAGGCAGTGCATGAAATACGCATTGCGGGTTAGTGCCATCTTGGCGCTGTCCACCGTCCAGGAACGATCGGTACTCAATATTTTACCGTAGTTCGGATCACGGTATGCCGCCCAGTTTTTGGCATAGATAAAATCAGCATCCCGGTAAGCCTTCTCCTTATCATATTCCACAATGGCGTTACCCACAAACTGTTCATCAAGCTCATACCCTTCAGGATGGGTGATCACAAACTCATAACCTGCAGCGTTCATCCATTCGGCAAATGAGTTGGGTACCGCCTGCGGCAGAGCTCGGGGGTGTGGTGCCCATGTCAGCACTACTTTCGGCCGCTCTTTGTTTTTGTACTCCTCAATCGTAATCAGGTCGGCAAAGCTCTGCAGCGGGTGACGGGTGGCCGCCTCCATGCTGAAGACCGGTTTGCCGGAGTAACGGATGAATTGATTCAGAATTGCCTCGTTGTAATCCTCCTCCTTGTTTTCAAACCGGGCGAAAGAACGCACGCCAATCACGTCGCAGTAGGAGCCCATCACCGGGATCGCCTCCAGGATATGTTCCGGTTTGTCGCCGTCCATGATCACTCCTCTTACAGTCTCAAGTTTCCATGCTCCCTGGTTGATATCGAGCACAATCACGTTCATACCGAGGTTCAGTCCCGCTTTCTGGGTGCTCAGGCGGGTACGGAGGCTGGAGTTGAAAAAGATGAGCAGCAAGGTTTTATTTTTTCCCAGTTCCTGATCGGCAAAGGGGTTCTCTTTTACGAACTTCGCCTTTTCCAGCGC
>JBDKRY010000169.1:0-10665 GCA_039683155.1 Proteiniphilum sp. | reverse complement strand
GAAGATTGGTTGTCGTGAGACAACCTTTCCTTTTTTATATACTTTCCTTCCGGTAAATACTTCCCGTTTTGATTTTCACAAATTATAAAGGGTAGGGTAGCGACAAACGTCCGGTTTATTGTTATTTTTGTATTGAAAATGCAATAAAATGGATTTCAGTACACCCATACAGATTCCCCGTTCGGATATTTCGATCACGCATTCCACCCGAATCATGCTTTTGGGCTCCTGTTTTTCCGAGCATATCGGTCGCCAGATCTTGCTGCACAAGTTTCGGGTGGAGGTGAACCCATTCGGTATCCTGTATAATCCGTTTTCCATTTCCCGGGCCATCCGAAGGCTATTATCGGGTGCTCCTTTTTCGGAAACCGATCTGGTTCATCACAATGGGCTGTATCACAGCCTCATGCATCACGGTCAATTTTCGGCTTCCAGAAAAGAAGACTGTCTGAAAAAGATATCGGACAGGTTTGCACAGGCTGTAGATGCTTTTCGTCACACATCGCTCTTCCTCATTACTTTAGGTACAGCGTATGCCTACCGCTGGAAAGAGAGCGGAGAGATCGTCGGGAACTGTCATCAGATTCCTGCCGACAGGTTTCGCCCTGTCCGCCTGTCGGTGGAGGAGATCGTGGCAGAATGGGACGAAGTGATAAGGTTGATCAAAGCACGCCTCCCGCAGTCAGTAGTCTTGTTCACCGTCAGCCCTATTCGTCACTGGAAGGATGGGGCTCATGAGAATCAACTGAGCAAATCGATTCTGCATCTGGCTATAGATGGTTTGCAGCAGCGCTTTCCGGATGATGTGCGTTATTTCCCGGCTTACGAGGTGATGATGGACGAACTGCGGGATTACCGATTTTACGATGAAGATATGATGCATCCCTCCTCCTCTGCCGTGGAATATATATGGGAACGGTTTTCAGAAACCTTCTTTTCGGAAGAAACCCGCAGCGTGAATGAGGAATGGTCACAGATCAGGAAAGGACTTTCACATCGCCCCCTGTATCCCGAAACAGAAGCATACCGTACGTTTTTAGCACAGCTATCCCGAAAGCTGGAGACATTTGCAGCACGACATCCGGAGATTTCGTGTGAAGAGGAGAAAAATCTTCTGCATGCATAATAAGATTCAATCATGACATATACAATTCTACAAATCGCATCCATCCTGGGTATTACACCTGTAAACCCTCATCCTGCCGAAATAACCATTTTGCTCACCGACAGCCGGAAGCTTACGCTCCCGTCGGAAACGCTTTTTTTCGCGCTCGAAACCAAAAACAACGATGCACATGCTTTCGTGAGCGAGTTGTATGAAAAGGGTGTGCGGAATTTTGTCGTAACCAAAAAATTCCCGGAATGGGATCATTTCACCGATGCCAATTTTCTGAAAGTAAAAAACAGCCTGCGTGCCCTTCAGAAAATTGCCGCCTATCACAGAACAAGGTTTGATATTCCTGTAATCGGCATCACAGGGAGTAACGGAAAAACTGTTGTGAAGGAGTGGCTTTATCAGCTTCTGGATAAGAATTTTAACATTGTCCGCTCACCAAGAAGCTACAACTCACAAACAGGAGTGCCCTTATCTGTATGGGAACTCGACGAACAGGCGGAACTGGGAATCTTCGAAGCGGGTATCTCTATGCCCGATGAGATGAAGTATCTGGAGCCTGTCATCAGGCCTACCATCGGCGTGCTGACGAAAATAGGGGAGGCGCACCAGGAAAATTTTGACTCACTACAGCAGAAATGCCTGGAAAAACTGGAGCTTTTTGTCAATTGCGACGTCTTCATTTTCGATGAAGACAATGAATTGGTGTCTCGTTGTGTCGACCTGTTGGTGCTTTCCCAGAAGGCTTTCTCCTGGTCCAGAAAAAACAGGGATGCGAATTTGTATATTTCCCACATTGAGAAAAAGCAGGATACAACCACGATCGGTTACTCGTTTCTTGATTTGGATGATTCTTTCGGTATTCCGTTTACCGATGAGGCTTCCATAGAAAATGCCATCCATTGCCTGGCGGTGTCATTGTATCTGCATCTCTCCCCCGTGGATATTTCAGCAAGGATGATGTCACTGGAACCCGTTGCCATGAGGCTGGATCTGCGTAAAGGGAAAAACGACTGTCTGCTGATTAACGATACCTATAATTCCGATATCAACTCGATCAAAATAGCACTCGATTTTCAGCAGCAACGCAGGATGGAGCGTCCCCTGAAAAAATCAATCATCCTGTCGGATATCCTCCAAACGGGTATATCTCCGCGATCACTCTATAAAAAAGTGGCCGGTATGGTGGAACAGAGCGGTATCGAAAAGATTATCGGCATTGGGAATGATATATCCGCCAACGCCAATGCATTCAATATCCGGGAGAAATCGTTCTATCCGACAACCGATGCGTATATCCGGTCGGCTGACTGGAAGAATGTCCGCCAGGAACTGATTTTATTAAAAGGTGCCCGTAAGTATCATTTCGAACAGATCAGTTCCCTTTTGGAGGAGCGTGTCCATGAAACAGTGCTGGAAGTAGATCTGGATGCGGTAGTGCAAAATTTTAATTTTTACAAATCAAGAATTGAACCGCAGGTAAAACTGGTCTGCATGGTGAAGGCGAACGGATATGGTGCCGGTGCCGTGGAAATTGCCAAAACACTTCAGTACCACCGCTGTGACTACCTGGCAGTAGCAGTAGCCGAAGAGGGGATCATGCTGAGAAAAGAGGGTATCTCCCTGCCAATTATGGTACTTAATCCGGAAGTGAACGGTTTTGAAGAGCTCTTCTCAAACGATCTGGAGCCTGAAGTATATAATGTGCGCATTCTCGAAGCTTTTATCAAAGAGGCTGAACGAAGAGGAATCACCCATTATCCCGTTCACGTCAAAATTGATTCCGGCATGCATCGGCTGGGTTTCCTGCCGGAGCAAATTCCGGCGTTGATACAACTGCTCAGCGCACAAAAGGGACTGAAGGTGCGGTCGGTTTTCTCCCATCTCGCGGCCAGCGAGAGCTGGCTGTTCGATGAATTTACCCATCAGCAGATGGATACCTTCCGGCATGCAGCCGATGAAATTGAAGCAGCCCTTCACTACAGCGTCTATAAACATATTCTCAACTCTGCGGGAATAGAGCGTTTTCCCGGGATGCACTGGGATATGGCCCGGTTGGGTATCGGCCTCTATGGCGTGAGCGCCAGTGGCCTGAGCGGTCTGAAGAATGTATGTACGCTCAAGACCACCATCCTGCAAATAAAACAGGTTTCCTCCAACGAAACCATCGGTTACGGGAGAAAAGAACGGTTGAATCGCGATGCACGGATTGCTACGATCCGGTTCGGTTATGCCGACGGGCTGGACCGGCAGTTCGGCAACCGCAAAGGCAAAGTACTGATCAACGGACAGCTTGCCCCGATTGTCGGCGATGTGTGTATGGACCTCTGCATGGTGGATGTCACCGATATTCCGGCTAAAGAGGGTGACACGGTTGTCCTGTTTGGCGAAGGGCTCCCGGTGATAGAACTTGCCAAATGCATCGGTACCATTCCCTATGAAATTCTCACATCCATCTCGCCGCGCGTAAAAAGGATATACATCAAGGAGTAATTGCTCATTCCGGTTTCCTCAATGCGGGTCATCCGTTTCACGCCGAGTGGTGCGATTTATTCTGTCAACGGTCGCCGGACGGGGCGCGGATTTCAACCGGTTTCCGGAGATGGGGCTTGTATGAAAAACAAAAAAATCCCGATTCCTGAGAATCGGGATTTTATCTTTATCCTGTTTGTGTTGTATTACTCAACAAAGAAGATTGCAACACGGTTCCAGTCGTTTTCTGCATAGGGCTGTTCGGTGTCACCCTTCCAGTCAATGGAGATACGATCGCTGCTGATTCCGTATTCGTTGGTCAATGCATCGGCAACCGCTCTTGCACGTCTTTCAGAAAGTGCGAAGTTGTACTCGGGAGTACCGGTTTGCCTGTCAGCATAAGCAACGATATTTACTTTTGCATTTTCGTTGGCCTTCAGATATTCTGCGGTGTTGTAAACGCTTACCTGCTGTCCTCTGTCGATTGTTGCAGAGTTGATGCGGAAGAATACCACGTTGGGAACGTATACGGACTCAGATACTACGGTGGGCTGTACTTCAGGACATTCCGGGCAAGATTCCGGTCTGAGTCTCAACTCTTCGTTTTCAGCACGCAGTCTGTTGATCTGGCTGTTGAGGTCGTTGATCAGGTTGTAGTCCATCAGTTCAGCAGGCGTAAAATCCTGTTTTCCGCCTAAACCGAATTTGATACCGGCAGTACCGGTGAACATGCTGTCATATTCAAAATCTCCGCCAAGTCCGCTTCCATCAAAAGTTTCCTGCATAACCCTCCATCCCAGTTCGAGGAAAAGAGCTACACTACGTGAGAGCTGGAAGTTGTTGATCAAACCAACATTGTAGGTAAGTGTTTGGTTTTGATTCTTGAACAGGTCTTCATCAGGATTGGGTTTCTCCCAGTCTTCGTTCAAACCATACATATAACCGATACCGAGGTAAGGAACCAGGCTGTATACTCTGTCAGGATTATACGAACCCCAGGCGTTGATGATGTTGTACATCAAATCAACATGTCCGCCAAGCCAATTCTGCTCAGGATCAATTCCTGTCGCTACATGTTTGATATTGCCTCCGTCGATAACCACACGAGCTCCCCAGTTGGGTGAGTTCCAGCGTCCGAATTCGAGTTGACCCATCCATCCAAGACGATCTCCGAAACTTGCATCTGCGTCGTTTTCACCTTTTGTCATGTAAAGATTGGTGCCACCGCCAAGTCCTATATACCAATTGTCACTTGCCTTGTTTTTCAGGTACACAGTACCTTGAGAAACGTTTTGTACTTCCTGTGCACTGATGCTAAAAGCAACAAGAGCAGAAAATAAAAGTAAACTAAACTTTTTCATAAATTTAAATTTTAATTAAACCATTTTATTACAATAACTCGATAATATTTTTGTTATGTGATACCAGTACTTCTCTCAGTACATTTTCAATTATAGATATAACACTTCTGTTATAAAAATGTTCGATAAAATTATTATAGAAGTATAATTTTATCCCTAAAAAGTTTAACCATTCATTCTAAGCGCATAAGCGGACGAGCAAATTTAAAACTTAAATTTCACATAAACTTCTTTTTTCTGTAAAAATTCACCAAAAATCGCATCGCAGGGGTATATTTTACACATTTTTCCCCTTTATGCGCTCATTGGAAAAGAATTTAGCCGAGGTAACTTTTCAAAAGCTTACTTCGTGAGTCTTGTCGGAGCCTGCGAATAGCTTTCTCTTTGATCTGACGCACACGCTCGCGTGTTAACTGAAACTTATCGCCGATTTCTTCCAGGGTCATTTCCTGGCAGCCGATGCCAAAGAACATCTTAATGATATCACTCTCTCTCTCGGTGAGGGTCGAAAGTGCCCGGTCGATCTCCTTTTGAAGCGATTCATTGATCAATGTTCTGTCGGCAATAGGCGCATCGTCATTCACCAGCACATCCAGCAGACTGTTGTCTTCCCCTTCCACAAAAGGAGCGTCCATGGAGATATGACGCCCGGAAACCTTTAGTGAGTCCGTCACCTTGTCCACCGATATGTCCAATTCCAGCGCCAGCTCTTCGGCCGAAGGCTTTCGCTCATTTTCCTGTTCAAACTTCTGAAATGCTTTGCTGATCTTATTGAGCGACCCCACCTGATTCAAGGGTAGTCGCACAATTCGGGACTGCTCTGCCAGTGCCTGCAGGATGGATTGACGGATCCACCATACTGCATAGCTGATAAATTTAAAACCCCGGGTCTCGTCGAATTTTTCGGCAGCTTTAATCAATCCCAGATTACCTTCGTTGATAAGGTCGGGCAGACTCAACCCCTGGTTCTGGTATTGCTTGGCCACCGATACTACGAACCGGAGGTTGGCCCTGGTGAGTTTTTCCAGCGCCTGACGATCCCCTTTCTTAATGGCCTGCGCTAACTCCACTTCCTCTTCCACGGTGATCAGATCCTCACGACCAATCTCCTGAAGATACTTATCCAAGGAAGCGCTTTCCCTGTTGGTGATCGATTTTGTAATTTTTAGTTGTCTCATTTATTCTGTATAATTCTTCTGAATATTCTTTCCATAAAATCATTAGGGGGTTGCAAAAGTACAAAAAAATTCATTATTAAAGACAAATTAATTGCCCCCCCGTCAAAGATATAGCAAAGGAACCTGGCCTAAAACCGAATTCCCTTGCTATAAAAACATAATTCGTATTGTTTTTGTTACTGAAAAAGGACGAATTAACCTCCCTTAACCTCTTGTTGTTAGTCAGTTGTCAGATCAATGGCGATATACTGGGTTCTTCCGTTAGGGGGATAAAATCCAGCTATCAGGAGGACTTTATCCTGCCGGTTACTGGTGGCAGCCACTATCTGGGAAATATCGCTCTCGCTGTTTACCGGTGTATTGTTCACGCGCATAATGATAAATCCCTTGTTGATACCAGCTTTCCTGAAAAGGCCCTTGCTGTCGACACTTACCACTTCAACACCGCTGGAGATACCCATTTGCCGTTTTGCTTCATCGGGAACCGGTTTGAAGGTAGCACCCAGTTTGCTCATTGCGTCTATACTGCGGGTAATATCGGTATTTCCTTCATCGTTTTTCAGTTCCACGTTGAATTCGCGTGCTTTACCGTTGCGATCGACCGTTACACTGATCTTATCACCCGGCCTGTATCTGTTCAATTGAATCTGCAATTCTGCAAAATTACGGATAGGGACATTATTAATGGCTGTGAGTATGTCGCCCTTCTGGATGCCTGCTGCTCTGGCAGCACTGCGATCGGTGAAATCTTCCACAAGCACCCCTTTTATTTGCGACAGTTCACGGGCTTTGTCGGGATCTTGACGCCGGATATTTTCTATATTGGGAACCTGAATACCCAACACTGCGCGCTGCACCGTACCGAATTCCTTCAAATCGGCCGCCACCTTGCCGGCAATGGAAATGGGTACGGCAAAGGCGTATCCCGCAAAATTGCCCGTTTCGGAATAGATGGCGGTGTTAATGCCGACCAGCTCACCTCTTGTATTTACGAGTGCACCGCCACTGTTACCGGGGTTTACAGCCGCATCGATCTGTATGAACGACTGGATACCCATGCCTCCTCCCATCACGTTGCCCCTGTTTTTGGCACTGACGATACCGGCGGTGACGGTAGAGGTGAGGTTAAACGGGTTGCCTACGGCCAACACCCATTCTCCCACCTTCAGCGCATCGGAGTTGCCGAAAGTAAGGTAAGGGAAATCATCTCCATCAATTTTGAGCAGCGCGATGTCGCTCATTTTGTCTGAACCGACCACCTTGGCTGTAAATTCGCGGTCGTCGTTCAGCGTGACAGATACCTCCGTGGCATTTTCCACCACATGGTTGTTGGTAATGATGTAGCCATCCTTTGAGATGATCACACCCGATCCAAAGCCCACCTGCTCTCGCGGTTGGGCCGGCATACGGTCGCCAAATCCGAAGAAAAAATCAAACGGATTAATATATTGTTGCTGACTGATGCTCTTTGTTTTCACATGCACCACGCCATCTACTGACCGTGAAGCGGCCTCCGTAAAGTCGGGATAGCCCTCTGCCGTTGTGAGGTTGGTCAGGATCACATTTTTGTCCTGATCAAATGAGTTGGCATAAGCCACAGTCTCTCCGGATATTGTGTTCTCTGCCGAACCGTGACCGAATGTTCGTCCGTTCCTGTTGATTGCGTTATAACCAAGAAGTGTTACCACAGAACTCAATACGGCTATCAGCACGATAAAAATCAGGTTTTTAGTTTTACTTGTATTCATACGATTAATTTATTTTTTTCTATCTGATACAACAAATATAGGACAAAAAATGTGCACGAATAGCGGGGATCGACACTCTTTTTAACACTTTTAACGGAATGAACAGCTGATTAACCCGATTTAACCCGCTTAATTCTCTGGTCGACAGGTGCTCTGGCAAAATGACATTTTTTTTCGGAATGTCAGTACACAATGCTATCGTCCGGTGTTGTTCCTCCTGTTGGCATATCTGCGGAAACGCAGATTGTTGAAAGGCTGAAATAAATCGAAAAGAATGAAGTTGATATGGTATTTTCCGGCATCGAAAAGGCGGCTGTTTTTGTTGATCACGTTTATCTGTACCCAAAACCGGATCATGAATAACAATAGTGCAAATCCGGTCAGGTAATAATTCGACGTAAATATGCCCCTTACGATCGTAGCGATCAAAACCGCATAAAAGGCGTACTTTGAAAATGTGTCGTAACGAAACAGATGGGAAGAAAATCCCTTGTAAAACTGTTTGGTATACAGATATTTCGACTTTAAAGCCCTCCATGTGAAAAAGTTGTCCACACTCGTTGTTTCTGTCATGCTGTCCGGTGAAAGAACGACCCCTGTCTCTTTTCCGCGAGCTATGCGGTTGATATATAAATCGTCTTCCCCTCCCTCTATGTTCAAAATGGGAGAAAACCCCTTGTTTGCAAAAAAGAGTTCTTTTTTATAGGCCATATTCCGTCCGATGCCCATGAACGGCCTGTGCACAATGGCCATGGATAAAAACTTTACATGATGGATCAGATTATCGAAAAGGATAAATTTGCGCAAAGGGACCCTCTTCGGAATAATCAGCTTACTAAATCCCAGCACGATGTCGCGACCGCGGACAAATTCTTTCCCGTATGACGTGATCCATTGTGAAGAGCATGGCCTGCAATATGCTTCGGTGAAAAGGAGAACATCGTTCTTTGCCGCCTTGATACCCAGGGTGAGTGCAAGTTTTTTTTCGTTGATGGTATCGACGTCGGCCGGGACAAAGGTGTGGTAGAGATGGGGATATTTTATTTGTGCAGCCTTCAGCACCATGTCGGTCTCATCTGTGGATCCGCTGTTCACCACAATAACTTCAAAATTTGGATAATCCTGTTCCAGCACAAAAGGCAGATTTTTTTTCAGCTCCTCTGAATTGTTTTTCGAAGTGATGATGACGGAAATACCCGGAAGATCTTTCGCGGGAATGCTGCTTTCTTTTCGTTTTTTCACGTAGGCATAAGGTTTCCGGTAGACCGAGAGATAAAAAAAAAGCTGTACCAGAAAGGACAAAAGCAATATTACGCACAGTATCCACTCAAAGGGAGTGAAAGCGGTAAAAACAGAGAGCAGCGCGTCCATTTGGATGTAATGCAATTAAATTGAATCGGAGAAGTATGAGGCCGGTAATTCCCGGCAGTTATACCGGGAAGCCATGGTCTCGCCATAGGCGCCGGCAGAACGGATCGCAATCAGATCTCCCCTTGCAGAGCCGTTCAGCATCATCCCTTGTGCAAACACATCGCTCGACTCGCAAATGGGGCCAACTACGTCGTATGGCGTATAATCTTCTTCCGAACTGATGTTCTCGATGTGATGGAAAGCCTGGTATAAGGCAGGACGGATCAAATCTGTCATGCCGGCATCCACAATCAGAAATTTTTTCTGTATGCCTTCCTTTACGTAAAGTACCCGGGTGATGAGTGAGCCGCAGGGACCGACCACAGATCGTCCCGGTTCAAAATGAAGGGTCTGATGCTCCTGCAGTTTCAGATATTTTTCAAAAAGGCGGAAATATGCTTCAAAATCGGCTATCGGGCAGTGATTGGGATGTTGGTAATTAATGCCAAGCCCTCCGCCCACGTTGATTACCTGCAGCGTGACCCCCTGCTTATTGAACCATTCCTGCAATGCAGCAACTTTTACGCAGAGATCCTCAAAAGAGGAGAGATCGGTGATCTGAGAACCAATATGAAAGTGCATGCCGATAAGTTCCAGATGTGATGAAGCCTGGATTATTTGCAAAATGTCAGGCAAGTCCTGCTCGTTAATGCCGAACTTGTTCTCATTCAACCCGGTGGTAATGTATTTATGGGTATGGGCATCCACATTGGGATTGATGCGAAGCGCCACCCGTACTTTTTTCCCGCGTGCACAGGCAAGGGCGTGAAGCACCTCCAGCTCAGGTTTTGACTCCACATTAAAGCAGAAAATATCGTGATCGAGTCCGATATTTATTTCCTTGTCCGTCTTTCCTACGCCGGCAAAAACAATTTTATCAGGCGTGAACCCGCATTCCAGTGCCCTCAGGATTTCGTTCCCACTCACGCAGTCGGCACCAAATCCATACGAGGCTATTACTTTCAGAATACGCGGATTTGCATTTGCTTTAATCGCGTAATGGACGTGAAATGGTTTGTTGTGACATTCATTTTTAATGACATCGAGCGTCTTTCGCAACAGCTCCATGTCGTACCAGTAAAACGGAGTCTCCAGCTTGTTGAATTTCTCTACCGGGAATGTACCTTTGATCATTGGCGAAAATATTGGACGTAAATATTCATAAAATTATCCACGTAGGGAACATCATATTTACGAGGACAAAATTACGTTTTTTTTAGGGGATGGCAAAAATAATCATAAGAAAGAATATGCTGCTGCCAGTTTTTGCGGCATGGGGAGTGTGGCATCAATCCAATGAATGGGAATACCGCGGCGTTCCATTCCCCTGAACCAGGTCATTTGTCTTTTTGCAAACTGGTGTATGGCAATTTCGAGTTGCC
>JBDKRY010000168.1:0-3004 GCA_039683155.1 Proteiniphilum sp. | reverse complement strand
CGGCGTACGGACAAGCGCTACAATGTTTTCAGTGGGAACCCGTTTCTTCAATTCTTCCACCGCGAGGGTTCCTAAATGGCCCGTGGCTCCTGTAACTGCAATTTTCATATGATCTGTTGTTTTATTATTTATTGAATCCCTTTAAGCTGTCAACACATTCTTTGGTTGAACTTCTTTCATACAACAGATTGTATGATTGAATTGTTTTATCAGAGCATAGGTTTCATCACATAAAACATTTTTGTTGCATATGCTGTCACTCACATCAACTTTTTTAGAAAAAATAACAAATTATCACGCAAGGTTTTTCCTATATCGCACTTTAATGATTGATACAAAAGAATTCGTAACGTTTAAAACCACAAAATTATGAGATTTACCAATTTACTTTTCACAACGGGAATATTACTCGGCATGCTCATCCTGCCCTCTTGTTTGGACGATGACGATGATGTAAACCGCTTGTATCCCAATGCACTGGTCACTGTGAAAGAGGCAGCTGACGAAACTGTTTTTTTTCAGTTGGACGACAATACCACCCTGTTGCCTGTGAATATAACGTCACACCCCTTCGGTTCAAAAGAGGTCAGGGCTCTGGTAAATTACGATGAAACAGACGATCCCAGTCAGGAGTATGATCAGGCTGTCAGGGTGAATTGGATCGACAGCATCAGAACGAAACCTATGGCACCCAATTTGGGAGCGGAAAATGATGAGGTATACGGGGTCGATCCGGTTGAGATTGTACCTGATTGGGTAACAATTGCCGAAGACGGCTACCTGACACTGCGTTTCCGAACGATGTGGAGTCATCAGGGAATCACCCACTACGTCAATCTCATCCCTGCCAACAATCCCGAAAACCCGTACGAGGTGGAGTTTAAACACAATGCCAATGGCGATGTGTCGGGCAGGATAGGTGATGGCCTGGTTGCTTTCAGGCTGGATCAACTTCCCGATACGGAAGGAGAAACCGTAAAATTGAAGCTGAAATGGAAATCGTTCAACGGCGACAAGTCGATGGAGTTCGACTACCGTACACGCGCTGCAACACCAGCATCTTCAGCCATTGCCGCTGAGAGAAGCGTTATTCCATTGCAATAAAACCGATTTCTGAAAACAATACACCCTTTCAGTATCCTTAAAATATTTTATTCATGTTTCGTAGGTTTCATAAACAGCTAAATCATCGACTGACAATGTTTTGTAACCCATGGTTGACCTCGTTCACTAAAAGAGCAGATCGTGCTACGCATCAAAAAGCTGCTTTTTTTACGTTCCCCGGGGGTCAGTGGGTTACCACAAAACATTTATAGGTCTCATCTTTAGCTGTATGTATTTCAATGTGAACATGCGAAAGTTCAATATTTTATTACTGAAAAAACAGGTAAGGTTGTACATTTGCAGTAAGTACAACCTTACCATACCATACAATCGGGTGAGCGTATGGAGTTATATGTCGGGACGTCCGGACGAGATTGGTAAATGATTAAAGAAGAAAACAGTGAGCGGGAACTCATTCGGCAAATTGTGCAAGGCAACAGGATTGCCATGAAGCGATTTTACGATGATCATTCCGGGTATCTTACCGCGGTATGTGCTCGTTACATCTCAAATAAGGAAGACATCAAAGATGTTTTACAGGAAAGTTTTCTGAAGATTTTCAAAGCCATCCATACGTTTACATACAAGGGAGCAGGATCGTTACGGGCGTGGTCGGCACGCATCGTGGTAAACGAAGCATTAAAGCATATCAAAGCAAACGAAAGAATGCAGTTCACAAGCCTTCCGGAGGGGGATTTACCAGACCAGGCAGATGATCGGGAACCCGATTTCGAAGATATTCCCACATCGTTCATTCTGGAGATGATCCGTACGCTTCCGACCGGATACCGAACTGTCTTCAACCTCTATGTATTCGAACAAAAAAGTCACAAAGAGATTGCTTCCATACTGAACATTGCAGAAAGCAGTTCAGCCTCCCAGTTACACAGAGCCAAGGGCATATTAATGAAAGAGATAGACTTATACCGGTTGAAAAAAAACATGATGAACGATCAATGGCAAGATAACCTGCGCGAGCGGATGGAGGGTCACGAGGAGCCTGCACCGGAAGGGGTGTGGGAAGGCATTGAGCGACATATTACTGCCGGAAGTATGGATGGGGGGATCTCCCGGAGCCGTAAGCTACGGGTGTGGGGCAAGCGTGTTGGAGCGACTGCTGCGGTTGCCGCAGTGGCAATTATCCTGTTGTTTATCGTGCGGCACAGCCCGACGGGGAATCAGTCAGACACAGCGTTCACCGGGAAAAGTACCCCAATCGCTCCGCAGCATGAACAACCGATCGCAGCAAATGGAATGGCGGATAAAGAAGCACACGACATCCTGCTTGCCGGGAACCGAGATGAAGAAATAACAGGCACAGAAAGGGAAAATGAAAATAGGGACGTCAAAGCAGGTGAAAACGATAACCATGCGGACCATCCGGCAGAAAAGAAAGCTATCGACCAGGAACCGGATAAGACCAGCGAAGATTTTTCAGGACAGAATCATAACCAGTCTGCTTTGGATTTCAACAAGACCGATGATCCTTTATTCGCCATGTCTTTACAAAGGCGACCGCCAGAACATTCCAAATGGCAAACCAACCTCTCCGTGTCGAATGTCCCATCCGGTTCAGCAGAAACCTATTCCGGATACGGTACCTTTGCATTGACAGAAACAGTGGAGGAACAGTATGGTTTTCTTTCCAATTACACCAGGGAGCAGGTATATACCGATGTAAAACATCATCAACCCATTACATTTGGTATCACCTTACGATACAATTTCAATGAACGATGGAGTGTGGCAAGCGGATTGACCTATACACAACTATCGTCGGAGCTGCGCTCGGGAAGCGGCAATTATTACTACGATGATCGCCAGACGCTGCATTACATAGGTATTCCTTTAAACATTGCCTACACATTCTGGCAGAACCAAAAAATAGCAACCTATCTCT
>JBDKRY010000167.1:0-6413 GCA_039683155.1 Proteiniphilum sp. | reverse complement strand
GTGAAGAAAAAAGAAAATACGCTCTTTGGGATAAGCCTGGGCGACATCGTGGGTGACAACCTCGATCTGCAGCCGGTGTACAAAGAACGGATGCGTCATTTGCAGCTGCCCTGGTACAACGTGATGGGCAACCACGACATGAATTATGATGCTCCTGTCGACGATCTTTCTGATGAAACGTTCGAAAAGAATTTCGGCATCGCCAACTATGCTTTCAATTACGCGAATGCACATTTCATTATTCTCGACGATATCCTTTATCCCGATCCGCGCGACGGAAAAGGCTACTGGGGCGGTTATCGCGAAAATCAGCTTCTTTTTCTTGAGAACTACCTGAAACATGTTCCCACCGATAAACTCATTGTATTATCGCAACATATTCAAATGAAAGATGATACGGGAAGTTCATTTCGGCTGGAAGACCGGCAACGGGTATTTGATCTCCTGAAAAATTATGAGAACATCCTGATCATGTCGGGGCACACCCATTATCAGGATCAGATCGAATATACGGAAATCAATGGCTGGAAGGGAGATAAACCGTTGCATGAGTACAATGTGGGGACCACATCGGGCGACTGGTATTCCGGTAAGCTGGATGCCGCAGGATTGCCGGATGCCACCATGCGCGATGGTACGCCGCAAGGATACGCCTTTCTGCATATCAACGGGAATAAATACGATGTGGATTACAAAGTTGCAGGCAGGGAAGATGATTATCAGATGAATATATTTGCTCCCAGGGTAGTTCCCTATAAAGGAAGGAGCACGTCGCAAATAGTGGTGAACTTCTTCATAGGCAGCAAAAAAGATTTGGTTGAATACCGTATCGATGAAGGCTCCTGGCAAAAGATGCGCTACCTGGAAGCGATTGACCCGAGTTATTACACAAAACTGTTAGAATGGGATTTTACCGATGTGCTGTTGCCCGGAAGGCGTCCCTCAAACGATGCGGTGAACAGCACACACCTGTGGAGTGCACCCCTTAAACTGGATCTTGCCCCGGGAGAGCATACCATCGAAATAAAGGCAACTGACCGGTATGAAAAGACACATTTCGGAAAAAAAACCTATAAAATCCTGGAATAAACATATTCCTCCCGTTAAAAAGGAAAATGGCCGCCTCCTTTCGAGGCGGCTTTCTTTGTGCAAAAATACGCCGTTTTGTCTGGTTTGTGTCATTTTTAACGGTTTTTCTGCAATATTTCAGGCCATTTTGTCACTTTTCGCCTACTTTATCATGGTTTTCTGGGAGGGCACACAATTTGTTTATGCTATGGTGTAGACAAATAAAAAGATGAATCAACTTAAAAAAAGGAAAGGGTAAAAATTATGGCTATCATCAGACGAACAAACGACTGGCTGCCGAGTGTATTTAATGATTTCTTCGGCAATGAATGGATGGAAAGCAGCAACAAATCAATGCCTGCAATTAACATTCAGCAAAACGATAACGGGTTTACGGTAGAAGTGGCTGCTCCCGGAATGACCAAAGAGGATTGCAATGTAAGATTGGATGATGCAAACAATCTCGTCATTGAATTCGAGAAAAAAAGTCAAACAGAAGACAAAGACAAAAAAGGGTCATACCTGAGACGCGAATTTTCCTATACCCAGTTTCAAAGAAGAATGATTCTTCCGGATAACGTTGACAAGGATAAAATCTCGGCAAAAGTGGAGAACGGAGTGTTGACTGTAGACATTCCAACTGTCAGTGAAGAAAAAGCTGCGAATTCAAGACTTATTGAGATTCAATAAGGCGAAAAGAATTCGATGCTCCAATGAGGGTGAATCACACTGTGATTTTACCCTCTTTTTGGTTCATACCTCTGTTTGTAACAGGCCCAAAAATCGCCTTTTCAAAGAGAAAGATTCAATCTTATGACAGCTCCGTTTAGTATATGCGATCTTTTAAGTATGTCAGGAACAAACGCATGAGCACTTTTATGCCGTTGTCGAACGTAAAATCCGAGATGATTCTTTCAGCCTCCTCAAGAAATTCATTCATTCTTCCAAAGGCGTATTCCACCCCGCGATATTCCTTGGCAAAGTCCAGCAACTTCGTGATATTATCTTCTGTATAATCACGCGTAATGATAATCTTCCTCATCTCTTCAGACACCTCGCGGGGTGAATGCTGCAAAGCATAAATCAGCGGAAGTGTAATCTTTCCGTCCCGAATATCGTTGCCGGTAGGTTTTCCTACATCAGTCTGATAATAGTCGAAAATATCGTCTCTGATCTGAAAACAAATGCCAAGAAGTCCGCCAAGGCGACTGAATTTGGCGATCTCCTCTTTTGTTGCCCCTCCGGTGATGGCTCCGATGGTAATGCTTGCCCGCATTAACGAGGCGGTTTTCTTGTCGATGACATCGAAATAAGCATCTTCATCAATAACCACTTCGCTGGCCAGAGAATATTGATTCAGTTCACCCTCAGCAAGATTTTGCCCCAATTCCGAAATGATGCTGACGATACCAAGATCCTTTGTCTTCACACTTTCCATCAATGAGGTAGACAACAGATAATCGCCAATGAGCACCGCCTTTGTATTGTCATAAACCGCATTCACGGATTGTTTTCCCCGTCGTATATCCGACTTATCGATCACATCATCGTGCACCAGCGTGGCTGTATGCAACAGTTCCACCGTCACGGCACCGTGATACGTCTCCGGGATAATGCGCCCGCAAGCTTTGGCTGTTAAGAGTACCAGCGTGGGTCGCAGTCGTTTTCCGCTCGAGTTAAACACATAGCTGATCATCTCTGCCACGCGCGGATTGTCACTTTTAACCGATTCGCGGAGATAATCATCGAAAAGAAGGAGCTCTTCCCGCAGAAAATCTTTTATTATCTGACTTTGATCCATTCAACTGGCTTAATTACGTACAAAAGTAAAAATAATTCTCCTGTTCGCAACAAATATTCGTAACTTTACATCTTCGAAATTGTTTTTCGCGAACATAATGAAACGAGCATAAAAAATCAGCCCCACAAACTGTTGAATATTACGGAACCCATCCAGTAAAATAACCGTATGAGTAAAAATAAACTTTTCCTTCTCGATGCATATGCCCTCATTTACAGATCGTATTACGCTTTTATCAAAAACCCGCGTATAGACTCGAAAGGTAGAAATACATCGGCTATCTTTGGATTTATAAACACGCTGGAAGAGGTACTTCGCAAAGAGAATCCCTCCCATATTGCGGTCGCTTTTGATCCTGCGGGCCCCACCTTTCGCCATACTGAGTATGAAGCCTACAAGGCACAGCGTGAGGCTACCCCGGAAGTGATCAAATTATCTGTTCCCATCATCAAGGATATCATCAGGGCCTACAATATTCCGGTGCTTGAAGTGCCCGGCTACGAAGCGGATGATGTGATCGGCACCATTGCCAAACGGGCCGACAAAGATCGTTTCGATGTGTATATGATGACTCCCGACAAGGACTACGGACAGTTAACGGAACCCCATATTTTCATATACAAGCCCAAATACGGCAGCAACGACTTTGATGTGCTGGATGATAGAAAAGTTATGGAGAAATATCAGATTAATCATCCGTGCCAGATGATTGACCTGCTGGGATTGATGGGTGATGCTTCCGATAATATTCCCGGCTGCCCCGGCGTAGGAGAAAAAACGGCCGTAAAACTGCTGCAGGAGTTCGGGTCCGTGGAGAACCTGCTGGAGAACAGCCATCAGTTGAAAGGGTCATTGAAGGTCAAAGTAGAAGAAAACAGCGACCAGATACGCTTTTCCAAATTTCTGGCCACCATCAAAACCGATGTTCCCATTGAGATAGCGGAGGATGATTTTATCCGGAAAGAAATGGATGAAAGTGCCATAAGGGAGCTCTTCGAGGCACTGGAATTTCGGACCTTACTGACCCGTGTTCTAAAACAAGAGCCGGTGAAGATTATTTCAAAGGGCCCTGTGCAGGGCGATTTGTTTGCCATGACAGAACAGACGGGGACAATGGATTCCCCTGAATTGCCGATGGATATCCCTGCTTTACCGGCAGACTTCTCCGATATTCATACCACTCCTCACCGGTACACCATGGTTCAAACGGAGAATGAGATGACAGCATTGAACAGGGTGTTACATGCACAGCAATCGGTCTGCTTCGACACCGAGACCACAGGATTAGATCCGTTACTGAGTGAACTGGTGGGGCTCTCTTTTGCATACAAAGAAGGCGAAGCTTTTTATGTACCCATTTCGGCTGATCGTGCAGAAGCACAACGACAGGTCGAAATTTTTCGTCCCTTTTTCGAAAATGAAAACATCGAGAAAGTAGGCCAGAACCTCAAGTACGACATGCTTGAGCTCCGGAATTATGGCATAAGTGTAAAAGGACAACTTTTCGACACAATGATCGCACACTACCTGCTGAACCCGGAGATTCGTCACGGCATGGATTATATGGCTGAGATTTATTTGAAATACAAAACGATACACATTGAAGAGCTGATTGGATCCAAGGGAAAGAATCAGGGAAATATGCGTGATGTAGACCCTGCTGTTGTGACCGATTACGCCGCTGAAGATGCCGATGTCACGCTGAAGTTAAAGCATATTCTGGAAAAAGAGATTCATGCGAACCAGCTTGATCATCTGTTTTATCACATTGAGGCTCCCCTGATCTCTGTGCTGGCAGATATGGAATGGACGGGAGTACGCCTGGACCTGGATGCGCTGAACGAACTTTCCACACAGTTTACCGAAGAATTGCTTCAGATTGAAAAAGAAATCACCGCGATGGCCGGCATCGACTTTAACATCAACTCACCCAAACAAATCGGTGAAGTACTGTTCGACCGGTTAAAGATTGCAGACAGGGCGAAGAAGACAAAAACGGGTCAGTACAAAACCAGCGAGGAGGAGCTGGAAAAAATGCGATCAAAACATCCCATCATCGGTAAAATACTGGAACAAAGAGGGTTGAAAAAACTGCTGAGTACTTATATAGATGCTTTCCCGCTGCTGATCAATCCGCGTACCGGCAAAATCCACACCTCCTTCAACCAGACGGTGGCCGCAACGGGACGACTGAGCAGCACAAACCCGAACCTGCAAAACATCCCCATTCGCGATGAACGCGGCAAAGAGATGCGAAAGGTATTTATCCCCGATGAGGGCTGTCTTTTTGTGTCCTCCGACTACTCCCAAATTGAACTGCGCATCATGGCGCACCTGAGTGAGGACAGGAACATGATAGAAGCTTTCAATAAGGGGCAGGATATTCATGCTGCCACAGCCGCCAAAATATTCAAGGTTCCCCTGGAGGAGGTGACGGGAGATATGCGCAGGAAAGCCAAAACAGCCAATTTCGGCATTATTTACGGCATCACCCCCTTTGGACTGGCTGAACGGTTGAACATTTCGCGTAGCGAGGCGAAAGATTTGATCGATGAATATTTCGCTACCTTCCCGGAAGTAAAACGTTATATGGATAATAGTATTGCCAGGGCACGCTCACAAGGTTATGTGGAAACAATATTCGGAAGAAAACGTTATCTGCCGGATATCAACTCCCGCAATGCGACAGTGCGCGGCTATGCGGAACGTAATGCCATCAACGCACCCATTCAGGGAAGTGCGGCAGATATCATCAAGGTCGCCATGGTACGTATTTACGAAAGAATGCAGCAGGAAAAAATGCGTTCGAGAATGATCCTTCAGGTGCACGACGAACTCAACTTCAACGCTTTTCCCGAGGAGCTGCAAAAGTTACGGGACATTGTGACGGAGGAGATGGAACATGCCTGCGAACTGCGGGTTCCGTTAAAAACGGATCTGGGAGTAGGGGAGAACTGGTTAGTAGCCCATTAAACCACAGGATGATGCTCGACGGATTGGCGGAATACGGATATTGGGGGTTGCTGCTGGCATCTTTTCTTGCAGCTACTGTTTTACCCTTCAGCTCCGAAGTAATATTTGCCACGCTGATCGCAGCAGGAATGGATATCTGGACCTGCATTCTATTTGCAACTATCGGGAATGCTGCTGGGGGCGCAACCTGTTACTATTTAGGCCGGCTGGGCAAGACGGAGTGGCTGGTGAGATGGTTCAGGATCAAACCGGAGAAGATAGAAAGAACCATTCAATGGCTGCACGGCAAAGGTGCTGTAATGGGATTCTTTGGTTTTCTGCCTGTCGTTGGTGACGGGATGCTGGTGGCACTCGGTTACATGCGGGCCAACAGTCCCGTTGTAATGATCACCATGACCATCGGAAAGTTTTTGCGGTACCTGTTGATCGGATTTGGTGTGGAAGGAGTTCTTTCGTGGTTTTGATTCAGCAGTAAGCGATCAGCTTTCAGCGATAAGCGATCAGCGGTCAGTTTGATAGGTGGAAGCTTTATACGGGCAGCGGTTTGGTATTTTGCTTTTCAGCAATCAGC
>JBDKRY010000166.1:0-5403 GCA_039683155.1 Proteiniphilum sp. | reverse complement strand
GCGGGCAACCGTGTGAGAAGAACCATTACACCGGTTCCACTGTGAATGATTAGACGCTCCCGTAAGAGCGGTTGGCGTTAGGTGCGCGGGCGTTGTCGCCCAGATAGATATAGTCATATTCCGGCATTAGAGACTTTATCTCCGACAAGACGGTGAGTCCTCCGTATCCGGAATCGAAAATACCGATTGCACCCTCATCTGAGGTATGTTTTTTCTTCACCACGCCGGGAATTGTTTAACGAATGCCCAGCTTTTGCTTCACATACGGATTGGCATCGACAGCCGAAGGCGATACGAAAGCTATACCGGGATTGGCCAGGTCGTAGATGACGGTGTAATTGCGTTCAATGCCCACCGCACGGACGGCATCGCTGATCTTTTGTCTGAGTGGTTCCAGCAACGCTTTCTCCTGATGCTCAATGTCTTCCTGGGCAAGCTCCATGAACTGCTGCATCCTGTTCTCCAGCTCCGTGAGCTCCTGCATTCTGCGCAGTTTGATGTTCTCCGCCAACGATGACTGATAGGTGATGTAGTCAGAATACTTCTTGTTGTATTCATTTTGCATCAGTTCCAGCTCATTTTTGTAGTTTTCACTTAAGGTAAGCAGCTGCTGCGTGGCCTGTGCCTTCTCCGGAAGGGCTTCCAGCAGTTCAGTGGTGTTCACGAATGCCACCGACATCTGGGGTGGGGTTTGTGCAAATGCTGCTGTACTTATCAACAAAATAAACAGACTAAGGCTGAAAAAGATCTTCTTTGTCATAATCATCTATTTTTATGAACTATTTCGTTTAGCGAATACCGAGACAAAACTTGTGTTGGCTCTGTTGAGCATAGAAATAGTCTAAATTTATGAATAAGTATTTCTTTTGTTTGTCACCCTGTTTGACATTCTGATTTTTTCCGTCCCTGTGTGTTGCGGTCGCATCTGCTTTCACGAAAGCGGATGCGACCGCTGTCAGGGTAGGAATTAAAATTACAATGTCAACTGGTTACAAATGTGCCCCGCATCCCGTTTTACCGGGACATTTACAGGAGAGGGGGCGTCTCTCTATAATGTTTTCTTTACTTCGGTCTCTTCGTAGGATTCAATCACGTCTCCCACTTTTATATCGTTGAAATTACGAATCGTGATACCACACTCGTAACCCGATGTGACCTCTTTCACATCTTCCTTAAATCGTTTCAGTGAATCCAGTTCGCCCGTGAAAATCACAATACCGTCACGCACAAGACGTATCCGGCTTGAACGCTTTATTTTTCCGTCACGCACCATACAGCCGGCAACAGTACCCACTTTCGTGATCTTAAACACATCCAGCACCTCCACATTTCCGGTGATCTCTTCCTTGATCTCCGGCGAGAGCATGCCTTCCATGGCGGCTTTCACCTCTTCAATGGCATCATAGATAATGGAATAGAGGCGTATGTCCACGCCATTTTTTTCGGCATCCTTGCGTGCGCTGAGGGAGGGGCGCACCTGGAACCCGATGATGATGGCTTCGGATGCAGCAGCAAGCGTCACGTCCGATTCGGAAATCTGTCCCACTGCTTTGTGAATGACGTTCACCTGAATCTCTTCCGTTGAAAGCCGGATGAGCGCGTCGGAGAGTGCCTCCACTGATCCGTCCACATCCCCTTTCACGATGATGTTCAATTGCTGGAAGTTGCCGATAGCGATTCTTCGGCCAATATCGTCGAGCGTAAGCATCTTCTGGGTACGCAGTGATTGTTCACGTTGCAGCTGTTCCCGGCGGTTGGCAATAGAACGTGCTTCCTGCTCCGTTTCCATCACGTTGAAGGTGTCGCCGGCCTGCGGTGCTCCGTTGAGTCCGAGTATCAATGCCGGCTCTGCCGGGCCGGCCTCATTGATACGTTGATTGCGTTCGTTGAACATCGCCTTCACACGACCGAAATAGGCCCCCGCGATGACGATATCACCCTGACGCAGCGTGCCGTTTTCCACCAGCACCGTCGAGACATAACCCCGTCCCTTATCGAGCTCCGATTCAATGATTGATCCGACGGCTCTGCGGTTGGGGTTGGCTTTCAGCTCCAGCATATCAGCCTCGAGCAATACCTTCTCCAGCAACTCACGGATGCCGGTACCTTTCTTTGCGGAAATATCCTGCGACTGGTACTTGCCTCCCCAATCTTCTACCAGATAATTCATCTCGGCAAGTTTCTCTTTTATCTTTTCGGGATTTGCCCCCGGCTTGTCTATCTTATTGATGGCAAATACTATGGGTACACCGGCTGCACCGGCGTGATTGATTGCCTCCACCGTTTGTGGCATCACATTATCGTCGGCAGCCACAATGATGATGGCCACGTCCGTAACTTTGGCACCACGGGCGCGCATGGCGGTAAACGCCTCGTGACCGGGTGTATCGAGGAAGGTGATCTTCCGCCCGTCTTCCAGCTGCACATTGTATGCTCCGATGTGCTGGGTGATACCTCCCGCTTCTCCGGCAATCACATTGGTACTGCGGATGCTGTCGAGCAGGGATGTCTTTCCGTGGTCCACGTGTCCCATCACCGTGACAATGGGAGGGCGTGAAATCAAATCTTTGGGATCATCCACCTCTTCGGCAATCGCTTCAATGACGTCGGCACTCACAAACTGTGTTTTAAACCCGTATTCTTCCGCTACAATATTGATGGTCTCCGCATCGAGCCGCTGATTGATGGCCACCATTACGCCAAGACTCATACAGGTGGAGATGACATTCGTTACCGACACATTCATCATGTTGGCCAGGTCGTTCGCCGTCACAAACTCGGTCAGCTGCAATACGCGGCTTTCTCTTTCCTGCTGTTTAAGCTCTTCCTGGTGCCTGGAGGCGCTGGCTTCCCGTTTTTCGCGGCGATATTTGGCGCCGCCCTTTTTGCCTTTTTTCTCCGTGAGACGGGCGAGGGTCTCTTTGATTTGCTTCTGTACATCCTCCTCACTCACTTCTGCCTTGAGCGGCTTTCTGAGCGACGGCTTCCTGTCACCTCGCGATGGCTGACTTAAAGTACCCTGCTTCTCAATATTTACTTTGGCGGTACGGATGCGTTTGCGTTTTCTCTTCTTGCTGTCGTCATCGGCATCGGGAGTGACCGGTTGTTTTTTCTTCTCATCGATTGCCTCTTTCTTCAACAGCTTCACCTTTTCTTCTTTCAGCTTTTTACTGTCGAGGGCTTTCTGCTCACGTTCCAGTCGTTCTTTCTTGCGTTGTGTCCTTGATTTCCGCGGAGGACGGGTACGATCGTTGATGGCATCCAGATCAATGGACCCTTTCACGACGATGTTCGACTCCAGCTTGTTTTTATGCAGGCGGAATACTTTGTCAGACCGGGTTTGGTCGGGTTTCGCTCCGGCTTGTGGAACAGCTTCTTCCGACGTATCATCCACTGTCTGTGGTGCTTCCGCAACCGCAACCGATTTATCCGTTTTCACATCACCCGTCTCTGCTTCCACTGCGGGAGCCTCCTCCTTTTCTTCCACTGCGTGAAGTTCGATTTTTTCTTCCGCTGTCACCGTTGCGCTATCTGCTTCTTTTTCCCGGGGAGTCTCCGGTTCCTCTGCGACCTCCCTTTCTTCCGGAAGTGGCGGCGCCGGCGCTGCTTCAACCGGTTCCGGAACGATCTCCGGTTCCGGTATGATGTCAACAATTGCTTCCTCCTGCTTTGTTCCGGTTTTCTTTTTATGGAGATTGTCCAGATCGATGCTGCCCACAACGTTGAAATGGGGTTTCATCTCATTCGGGACTTCGGTCTCAATGACCTCTTTTTCCACTTTCTTCCTGGGAGCCGGTGCTTCGGGAAGTTCATATCCTTCGATGGCCACAGTCTCGCGTTTTTCATCGCGACGGTGCATTTTTTCCCGTGTTTCGGTGGCCTCGCGACGAATATTCTTGTCTTTCCCGAATTCAGCGATCAGTATGTCGTACTGTTCATCCTCTATTTTGGCGTTAGGATTTGCTTCTATTTCAATACCTTTCTTGTGCAGAAATTCAACAAGGCTGTTGATTCCCACATTCAAATTTTTCGATACTTTAATTAGTCTGATAGGCATATGTCTCGTTTATCCTTTTCTCTCTTTATATGGTTGTGAACAGTATACTATCATTGATCAACCTTCCTCAACAACGCCGCTCTCCTCCTCATCATCGAACTCGTTGCGCAGGATGGCCAGCACTTCGTCTACAGTACTCTCTTCCAGATCAGCCTCCCTGATGAGCCGCTCCCTGCTTGTGGCCAGCACGTTTTTGGCGGTGGAGCATCCGATCTTTTTCAGTTGGTCAATGACCCAGCCGTCGATCTCATCACGAAATTCATCGAGGTAGATATCCTCTTCGTCCACCTCATCGATATCGCGGAACACTTCGATGTTGTAACCGGTAAGCATGGACGCCAGCTTGATGTTGGCTCCCCCCTTACCGATGGCAAGCGACACTTCCTCAGGATTGAGAAAGACCTCAGCCCGATGCTCCTCCTCCTTCACGGTAATGGAGTTGATCTTTGCCGGACTTAATGCACGCTGGATATATAAGTTCGTGTTGTTGGTGAAGTTGATTACGTCAATGTTTTCATTGCGCAGTTCGCGCACGATACCGTGAATGCGGAATCCCTTCATTCCCACGCAGGCTCCTACCGGGTCGATGCGGTCATCGTAAGCTTCTACCGCTACCTTGGCACGTTCACCCGGAATGCGGGCTATCCCTTTGATGGTGATCAGGCCGTCGGCAATCTCGGGTATCTCCTGTTCGAACAGGCGCTCGAGGAATACGGGCGATGTGCGGGAAAGAATGATCCTGGGGTTGTTATTCTTGTTTTCCACGCGGGCTACCACGGCGCGGGCATGTTCTCCCTTGCGGAAGAAATCACTGGGTATCTGCTCTGTTTTGGGCAAAATCAGTTCGTTGTGATCATCGTCGAGCAACAGCAGCTCTTTTTTCCATACCTGATAAACCTCTCCCGACACAATCTCGCCCACCTTCTCCTTGTACTTGTTGTAAAGGTTATCCTTCTCCAGCTCCAGTATCTTGGATGCCAGCGTTTGCCGCAGGTTCAGGATGGTGCGGCGCCCGAAATGCTCCAGCGACACCTCATCGGTCACTTCTTCACCCACCTCAAAATCCTCGTCGATCTTCAATGCTTCAGACAGGGCTATTTCCAGGTTGGGGTCTTCCAGCTTGTCGTCTTCCACGATGGTCCGGTTGCGCCAGATCTCCAGGTCTCCCTTGTCGGGGTTGATGATGATGTCGTAATTCTCATCCGTACCCATCGTCTTCGCTATTACGTTGCGGAACGACTCTTCGAGTACACTGATCAACGTCGCTTTATCGATATTTTTCAGTTCATTGAATTCGGAAAATGTATCTATGAGACTTATGGTTTCTTTCTTCTTGCCCATATATT
>JBDKRY010000165.1:0-6673 GCA_039683155.1 Proteiniphilum sp. | reverse complement strand
GAATCAACGTATCGCTCGAGGCCACTGCGGGTGGTACAACCGGATTGACAAAGATACCCTCTTCGAAAAGTAATTTGGTGATGAGGAAAGTTTTGTCATTGTCTCGTACATAGAGCGGCAGGATGGGCGTGGAGGTGGGGCCCAACTCAAATCCCCTCTCCCGGAACTGATTGAGGGCATAGTCGGTCAGCTCCCACAATCGTTTCACACGTTCCGGTTCAGATTTAAGGATATCGAGTGCGGCAGAAGCTGCAGCTGTGGCAGCCGGCGTGATGCTGGCACTGAATATATTGGTACGGGCATTGTGCCGCAAGAAATTGATCACCGGATAATCACCGGCTATGAAGCCGCCGATGGAAGCGAGTGATTTGCTGAATGTGCCCATCACCAGGTCCACATCGTCCAGCAATCCGAAATGATCACACACACCGCGACCGCTGTATTTTTTACCAAGGACGCCCAGGCCATGCGCCTCATCCACCATGACATTGGCGTTGTATTTGTGCGCCAGCTTCACTATTTCGGGCAGATCAGCCAAATCGCCCTCCATGCTGAAGACCCCATCCACAACAATCAACCTCACTTTTCTCGCATCGCAGCGTTTCAGCTGTTTCTCCAGAGAATTCATGTCATTGTGACGGAATTTGTATTTTGTAGAAAAGGAAGTACGCAGACCTTCAATAATGGATGCATGGTCTCTTTCGTCCCAAATGATAAAATCATCACGCCCTGTGAGGCATCCTAACACTCCTTCATTGACAGAAAAGCCGGTGGAGAAAACAACGGCCTCCTCCTTATTCACAAAATTAGCAAGTTTCCGTTCCAGTTCCAGATGAATATCCAGTGTCCCGTTCAAAAAACGGGATCCGGCCATTCCGGTACCATATTTTTGGGTGGCGGCAATAGCGGCTTCTTTTACTTTCGGGTGATTGGTCAGCCCCAGATAGGCGTTTGAACCGAACATTAACACTTTCTTCCCATTGATGAGCACCTCTGTGTCCTGATCGCTTTCAATAGCCCGGAAATAGGGATAGATGCCGGCAGCCTTTGCACGCTGCGGAGCATCGTATTTCATCATTTTTTCTCTTAAAAGATTCATTTAATGAAAATTAAAAAAACAAACTTCTTCCTGAAACTGCATAAGAAGTATTTATTTTCTGAGAAACCAGTGCACAAAGATAGCAATTAATTTAAATAGTCAGAAGCAACTCTTTTTTTTTGAACCAGCGGAATGAATCAGGGGATTTTTTAAACATTTTTGATTTGTAAACGTTTTAAAAAAACAGACATATGCAATCAATAAACAAATACAACTATGGTAAGTAAAGAATTAGAAACTGCAATTAACAAACAGATCAATGCCGAATTCTGGTCGGCTTATCTCTATCTATCCATGTCAACCTGGTGTGCACATGAAGGACTCCCCGGCTTTGCCAACTGGTTTAAGGTTCAATTTCAGGAAGAGCAGGATCATGCGCTCAAGTTCATGAATTATCTCATTGCTAAAGGGAACAAGGTAGAATTAATGCCCATCGAAAAGGTAGACACCTCCTGGGATTCCGTATTAAAGGCTTTTCAGGACACGCTGGAGCACGAGAGAGTGGTTACATCCCTTATTAACAACCTTGTTTCAATAGCACGCAAAGAGAACGACTTTGCTACCGAAAACATGTTACAATGGTTTGTAAATGAACAGGTGGAAGAAGAAGAGACTGCCAAGGCCATGATAGACGGTCTGAAGTTGATTGGCAGCAACGGTTTTGGCGTGTATACCATGGATAAGGAGCTGGCTCAGAGAAGTTACACCCCCATCAATACTGCGACAAATGCTTAATTGAGATAACTGTTGGTATTTTTAAACCTTTTACCAAAGAACGGCTCTAACTGGCGGATCTTTCGCATTTATACAAATTAGACAGACTGTGAGAAAAAAAGAAAATAAATTCAGGAAATTGGTCAAGTGCATCCTCCTGGATGCGGTAGGAATGGCTTCAGCGGCTATTCCGGTCATTGGCCCATTTATTGATGTGGTATGGGCTCCCGTGGCCGCTTCCATCAGTTATAAGATGTTCGGCGATAAAAAGGGGAAATATACCTCACTGGTCACTTTCATGGAAGAGCTGTTTCCCGTCACAGACATGGTTCCTACATTTACCATCTTCTGGATTTTGTTCGATTTTTTGGGTATCGGCAAAGAAAAAGAGAGGATGAAAAGGGCTGTTGATGCCGCGATTGTGGAAATCAACCCATAAAAAAATTATGATATTGAAAAAAACTTTATGCTCGCTGGCAGCATTTTTAATGTTGCTGTCCTGCACCGGTGCTTCGAAGGGAGAAACCGGTTCTTTATTGTGGAAGGTATCGGGCAACGGACTTGAGCAACCCTCCTATCTCTTCGGGACACATCATCTTGTACCTGTCTCCTTTCTCGATTCTGTTTCGGGAGTGGCCGATGCCTTTGAAAGTACGGCACAGGCTGTTGGTGAACTCGACATGAGCAATATGGCCGAAATGCAAATGAAGATCATGAGCGAATCTACAATGCCGGCCGGGGTTACCTATGACTCGTTATTGCCACCGGAAGATGTGGCCTTGCTCGACAGCACCCTCACACGGCTGCTGGGCGTTGGGTTGGGGCAACTGGGTACCCTCAAACCCGCCCTCCTCTCAAACCTGATTTCTGTCACCCTCTATCAGCAATACTATCCCTCTCTTGCATCCGGAAAGAGCCTCGATCAATATTTTCAGGAGGAGGCATTGAAGCGCAGCCACCCGGTAATCGGACTGGAAACGACGGAAGATCAGATCCATGTATTGCTCAACATGCAAACCCTGGAAAGACAGGCCGATTTGCTGATGTGCATGGTAAAAAATCCGGAATTATTGAAGGAACAGATGGAAGAGCTCCAGGCTGCTTATCATGCACAGGATATTCACGCACTGCGTGAACTGTATGAAAAAGAGATGCCCGATGACCCCTGCCCTTCTACGGAGGAAGAGAAAAATACATTGAATGGTGACCGCAACCGGAAATGGATCGGGAAGCTGCCGGCAATCATGGCGGAGAAATCGTCATTCATTGCCGTGGGATGCCTCCATCTGCCGGGAGAAGACGGGATAATTGAGGGATTAAGGAATCTGGGCTACAGCGTAGAAGCGGTAAATTAGTGGCAGCCCCAATCCCGGTAATGCGTCGATACTCCTTTACCAGACCCAAAAGAATAAAATCGACCGATTCTATTTTCTGACCAGCAGCACAACATTCTCCACATGGTGAGTGTGGGGGAACATGTCTACCGGCTGCACGCGGGTGACGCTGTATTTGCTGTCCAGCAGATTCAGGTCGCGTGCCTGTGTGGCGGGGTTACAACTCACGTAGACAATCTTTTCCGGCTCCGCCAACAGGATGGCAGTGATCACATTTTCGTGCATCCCTGCCCGGGGCGGGTCGGTGATGACCACATCGGGACGGCCGTGCTCTGAGATAAACACGGAAGTGAGCACATCTTTCATATCTCCGGCAAAGAAGAGCGTATTTGCAATGCCGTTTATCTCTGCGTTAATCTTCGCATCGGCAATCGCCTCCTCCACATATTCTATTCCAATGACTTGTCTGGCATTCCGTGCTACAAAGTTGGCGATGGTGCCGGTACCGGTATAAAGGTCGTACACTAACTCATCGCCAGTGAGTTGCGCGAAACTGCGGGCAACCCCGTAGAGGTGATATGCCTGTTCGCTGTTGGTCTGGTAGAACGATTTGGGTCCAATCCGGAACCGAAGTCCTTCCATCTCCTCCTCAATATAATCGCGTCCCTTCCAGGTCACCACCTCCTGGTCGGTGATGGTGTCGTTTGCTTTTTGATTGATGACATAGAGCAGTGACGTGATTTGCGGAAACCGGTCGGCGATGTATGCCATCAACTGATCCCTTTTCTCACGATTGTCCTCAAAGAAAACCACAACCACCATCCATTCGCCAATGGAGCTGTTGCGGATCATGAGCGTGCGCATAAGCCCCTGCTGGTTGCGAAGATCGAAAAAACTATAACCATTCTGCAGGCAGAAAACGCGGATAGCGGTCCTGATCTGGTTGGCAAGATCATCCATCAGCCAGCATTTGTCGATATCAAGCACCTTATCAAACATCCCGGGTATATGAAACCCCAACGCATTCATCTGTGCAAACTGCTTGTCGGAGTTGATCTCTTCCTCGGTGAGCCACCGCCTGTTTGAAAAGGTATACTCCATCTTGTTGCGGTAGAAAGTGGTTTGTGGCGCTCCCAGGATGGGGGTGATCTCCGGCAGTTCCACCTTGCCGATGCGGGTCAGGTTGTCTACTACCTGCTGCTGCTTGTGTCGCAGCTGTTCATTGTAGGGCAGCATCTGCCACTTGCAGCCGCCGCACACGCCGAAATGACTGCAAAACGGATCAGTCCTGTTTTCGGAATATTTTTCAAAACGCACCACCCTGCCCTCGGCGTAACTATGTTTTTTGCGCGTCAGTTGTATGTCAACCACATCACCTGGCACGGCATACGGTACAAAGACCGCCATACCGCCCACTTTCGCAATTGCTTTTCCCTCAGCTGCCACATCGGTGATCTCTACCGTCTCCAACAGGGGAAGTTGTTTCTTATTTCTCGCCATCTGTCCGTTTATTTGGAATGCAAAGGTACGAAAAACCCCCACCTTTCGATGGAGCGTTTATACTATTTTCGAGTGGTTCGGATGCGATGCTACTTCTGCCAGATCAGTTTGATGGAGAAATCATCCCCTCCCATATTTTCTTTTGCCTCCTTGTAATTGGCCATATTATTTCTCTGCAGGATGGAAGGATATTTAAACCGATTAGGCATTACATTTCCTGCAGGTACACCATCTCCGACAGGCATTACCGGTAAACCGGTTCTATTATACTCAAACCACTGCTGATAATCGCAAAAGAACAATGCATAAAACTTCTGTATCATGATCCGCTCCAGGGTCCCGTCGAATGCAGTCTCCGGGTTATCAAAATAGTCAGCCGGCATCGTTGCCCCCCATCTCTCAATAGCTGCTTTCACGCCATTCCTGTAATGGGTTTCGGCATCAGCTCCGATGATATTCTTCAGCGCCAGCTCGGCCTTGATAAATTCAAGTTCCGCATAACTCATCAGGGTAAGATCCAGAGGCGGTTTTACGATTCCCTGGTTGGGAGGGGAGCCGTTAAACGACTGGGCCATGTTATAACCGCTCGGCCAGCCGATGTATTCTTTATTACCATTGTTGGTTGCCTGGTTGGCAAAGACAGGCAGCCGCGGATCATTCCACTCTTTCAGGTGATTGATAAAGAATTCTGACATTACTTTATAGGCAGTGAAATCCTGCGGACGCGTCATGGGAGGTTCTGTAGGGAAAACACCGGAGATAAACAGCTCAGCGGCATCTTCATTCGAAGTAAATAGCGGATAGGTGGCATTGTCGTTGATCATCTTACGCAGTTCGGCTGCAGCATCCAACTCAGGCACACTCAACACCCGGAGCAGGGTTCGCATACGCAGTGAGTTGGCAAATTTCCGCCATTTGACAATTCCGGTTGATTTTCCCGATACCAGACTATTGCCGGTATTGTACAACATTTCGCCTTCGGTATTGTATCTTAATCCTACATCCTCATTGAACAGGATATTCGCCGAATCCAATTCTTGCAGTATTGCTTTGTACACGTCGGCCTGCTCATCGAATTTGGGGGTTAACAGGCCCTCATCACCCCGTGTGGCCTCACTCATGGGAATATCGCCGAAGCTCTCCACCAGGATAGCATACATCCAGCTTTGCAGCGTTTTGGCAATAGCCCGGTAATTGGGCTCATTGAGCATGACCGCCTGCTTTTCCATTTCCCGAAGGTTATTTAGCCAGCGGTAATAGACCGTCCAGTGACCATCGCCAGCAGCATCGGTGATATAATACCAGCCTAATCCTCCGGTATTGTTGGTTGTCACTACCGATTGCATCAGATGGAAAGTAAAACCATTGTACCGGCTCCAATTGTAACTCCCCACTTCGTAGAGTACCGGATTCAAAAATACGCCGGGATTTGATTCCTGCATGCGGGTAGGATCGGTGTTCAGCTCATCGAAATTTGAACAGGAGAGCCAAGTCGAACTTATCATCACAAGAAAAGCGAAAATTAAATATTGTATCTTCTTCATCTTTATCGTCTTTTATCGAATATTTCAAATATTAGAAACTGATATTCACGTTTAAACCGTAGGATTTGGTAGAAGGAATTGATCCGTTTTCGATACCCACTACCATGGAGTTGCCGTCCAATGCCGCAATCTCGGGGTCATATAGCGGATAATTTGTAAACGTCATTAAATTTCTGCCGTAAATAGCGAAAGAGACCCCAGTGAAGAGAGTTCTTCCCAACAGCTGCCTGGGCAATGCAAAACCGAGCCTGATCTCCCGCAATTTGAGGAAAGAAGCATCAAAGGTATTTGTTTCCACATTCGCGCGCCGGTAAAACTCTTTGTTATACGCTTCCACCGTGACGAGCTGGGTGTTCTCACTGTAGCTCCCATCATCGTTTCTCACCACCCCGGGTGCTACCATATAGACGCCGCCAAGTTGGGCAAGTTTGGGATTCCCTGTTATCCGCGGATCATCCGCAGAAATATAGAATTCGGTGCCG
>JBDKRY010000164.1:0-4062 GCA_039683155.1 Proteiniphilum sp. | reverse complement strand
TGATTGACAGTTACGAAACCACCTTCGGCATCCGGGATCTTCAATTCGACCCGCAACAGGGGATACGGGTGAATGGAGAACCGATCAGGTTGCAGGGGGTCAACCAGCATCATGACCTGGGAGCACTGGGTGCTGCGTTCAACCGGCGTGCTGCCGAACGGCAGCTGGAACTGTTGCAGGAAATGGGCTGCAATGCCATCCGCATGGCACACAATCCGCCGGCACCGGAATTGCTGGATCTGGCCGACCGAATGGGCTTTCTGGTGGTGAACGAGATCTTCGACTGCTGGGAGAGGAAGAAAACACCGCACGACTTTCACCTGATCTTCCCGGAATGGTCGGAAGCCGATACCCGCTCCTTCGTACGCCGCGACAGAAATCATCCATCCGTAATCATGTGGAGCTACGGCAACGAGGTGGGCGAACAGTACACAGGTAAGGAGGGGGCAGCTCTGGCTGAACGACTGAACAGGATTATCAAAGAGGAGGATTCCACCCGCCCCACTACCCTCTCCATGAACTACGCCAAGCCGGATATGCCATTTCCCCGGGTTCCTGATGTGATCGGCCTCAACTACCAGGGAGAGGGTATCCGCCAGGAGCCGGAATTTGAGGGTACCGAACGGATTCGTACGGCGCCGCAGTATGCCCATTTTCATGCTGCCTTCCCGGAAAAGGTGATCTTTGGGAGCGAGGTGGCCTCCTCTTTCAGCAGCAGGGGGATCTACCTCTTTCCGGTCACCAGCGAAAGCAGCTCCCCCACACGGGATGGCAGGGGCGGCGACTCCCGGATGGCACAGGTGAGCAGCTATGAGCTTTATGCGGTGGACTTCGGCTCGTCGCCCGACAAGGTGTTCCGGATGCAGGATCTGCACCCTTTCATGGCGGGCGGCTTTGTATGGACAGGCTGGGATCACCTGGGGGAACCCACCCCTTATTACTCCTCCCGCAGCTCCTACTGTGGCATCATCGACCTTGCCGGATTCAGGAAAGATCGTTTCTACCTCTATCAATCCCGCTGGCGGCCGGATCTGCCAATGGTGCATATCCTGCCCCACTGGAACTGCTCCGGCAGGGAGGGTGAGATCACCCCCGTCCACCTCTTCACCAGCGGCGACGAGGCAGAGCTCTTCCTGAACGGGCAGTCGTTGGGACGCAAAAAGAAAGGGGCGTTCGAATACCGGCTCCGGTGGGATGACATCCGCTATGAACCGGGTGAGCTGAAAGCAATCGCCTACAAAAACGGAGAAAAATGGGCAGAAGCGACTGTCACGACAACAGGTGAACCCTTCTCATTGCAGATGGAGGCAGACAGAAGCCAAATCATGGCTGACGGAAAAGATCTCACCTTTATCACCGTTCAGGTGACCGACCGTGAAGGCCGTATGGTGCCGGATGCGGTCCTGCCTATACATTTCACCATCGAGGGTACGGGTGAGCTGGTGGCTACCGACAACGGCAATGCAGCCGACATGGTGGCCTTCCCCTCCCCCACAAGAGAGACCTTCAGCGGTCAATGCCTGGCCATTGTGAGAGGAAAAGCTGGCTATTCGGGGACAATCACCATCAAGGTTGCCTCGCCGGGATTGGAAGAGTGCAAACTTACACTGGTATCTGAATAATTCAGACATAGCTTGCTGCTATCTAAAATTGCAGCTAAATTTACATCCTGAAATTAAACCATCATGGCGAAATGAGAACGAATGATTACTACTTTGCAGCCGTTTTATCAGGGATCATATGGTTCAATGTGATGCCAGTGACATCCCAGGAGATACCCCTGGTCTACGATGTCGAAAATTCGGTTCCCCCTTTTGAGGTCTGTCTGCCTTCATTTGAGGATTTGCCCGTGATTGAAACATTGCCCGATCCTTTTGCCTGGTCGGATGGCAGTGGACGGTCCACCCGTTTCGAGGACTGGGGCCGCAGACGAATGGAGATTGGTGCTGAGATCCAGCATTATGAGATCGGCAATAAGCCGGAACGGCCCGATACAATCACCGCCGACTACCGGAACGACACCTTGAGCGTGCAGATCACGGTGAATGGGGAGATGCTGACCCTTACCTCCCCCGTGATCCTGCCAGAAGGAGAGGGACCCTTTCCGGCCGTGATCGGTATCGGCAGAAGCTCTGGCAGCCTCCCTCCCGACCTTTTCTCCTCACGCAACATCGCACAGGTCACCTTTAATTTCACGGATGTGATGGCCTGGCAACAAAAAAGAGGCGAAGAACCGATCAACCGGCTTTATCCCGAATTAACCCATATAGGGGCCTACAGCGCCTGGTCGTGGGGGGTCAGCCGCCTGATCGACGGACTGGCGTTGGTAAAAGATCAACTGCCAATAGATCTGAATCACCTGGCCATCACCGGCTGCTCCTTTGCCGGGAAAATGGCACTCTATGCCGCAGCATTCGACGAACGGATAGCCCTGACCATCGCACAGGAGTCGGGTGGCGGCGGAGCGGCAGCCTGGCGGGTATCCGAAACATTGGGTGAAGTAGAAACGCTGGCCAGAACCAGCCATGTATGGTTTATGGAGGAGTTGTTTCGGTTCTCCGATGCAGTGGGTAAGCTGCCTTTCGACCATCATGAGTTGATGGCGATGATCGCTCCACGTGCATTGCTCTGTCTGGGAAACCCCGACTATGAATGGCTGGCCGAGGAGTCGGCCTTTGTCTCCTGCAAGGCGGCACAACGGGTATGGGAGACATTTGGGATATCAGACCGATTTGGTTTTTCCATCGTCGGGAATCATGGGCACTGCATCCTGCCCGACATCCAACGGCCGGAGGTGGAGGCATTTATTGACAGGTTCCTATTGGGTGATGAAACCGTCAATACAAAAATTGAAATTCATCCCTACCCGGAGGTGAACCATGCAAAATGGATACAATGGTAAATTTGAATAATTAAAATCAGCTTTTTTCATTCCAATAACTGCTCGAATTCCAATAACTGCTTGACTTGAATAAAAATTATCTTTAATATTTTAAACTGATACTGTGCGACATAACATAAATATATATTTTTTCTATTTATATTATCATTATAATCTATATTCATTTTAACTTTTTTCTCGCACATTTTTGGTTATTTATTACATATCTTTGTCAGGTAGTTCATTGAAATATGATTGAGTGTAAATTTACCTGCACGGTAAATAAATGACAATCAGGCAGAAATAACTTATTTGATGCCTACTTATTTGATGCCTATTGTCAAGAGTTACTTTTTGTTTTTAGGTACCATGTGTACGTACACAAAGGCAGATAAATCATCCAGGATCGCACCGATTTGCCATTATTTGGTTCGGTAGTATGCAAATAAAAATTAGAATTTTTGCCATTTAAATTGGGTTGAGGTGTGGAACGAATTGTGAGGTGCATTCAAATTGTGCACGTCCACGCATTTTGAAACAGATTAAACAAAGTGATGATGCGGGCCCCTCTTCATTTGAGGTAGTGTCGTAGATGTAAAAACATGAAGATAAAGATTTTTGTTCCATATGAAACGAGCATGAATTACGAAGTAATCGACGTAGTCAACAATCATTACACACAGGAAAATGATAATCACGAGTCCCATACGACCTTAATGTAAAAGAGTAAAAGAATAAAATATGATCGTATGAAAATTTGATTTAATCATGTGTACGTCCACATTGTAATCGTAATGAATATAACAGATGGTAATCAATACCGCTGAAAACAAAGTCAAACAACTTGAAAACATTACTTTTTTTACTAATTATTAATCTAAACAAATCAGAGAATGAAAAGGAAGATTTCAATTTTACTGAGAGGGATCTGTCTCACGCTGTTGAGCACATTTTCCCTTGTTCTCACTGCTCAGAACGTCACCCTCAGGGGTACGGTGACTGATACAAAAGGAGAACCACTGGTTGGGGTAACCGTTCAGGTACAGGGCACCACCTTGGGAACGGTGACCGATGTAGAAGGGAACTTTACCCTGTTGAATGTACCGCCAAATGCTACACTTGAGATCACCTATGTGGGCATGCGTCCGCAGGTAATCGCCCTGAATGGCAGGACAACCCTC
>JBDKRY010000163.1:0-16016 GCA_039683155.1 Proteiniphilum sp. | reverse complement strand
ACCCGATATCATAAACTTTATGAAGGGACATTTCGGTATATTGAAAGTTCATATTCTCCACTATATCAAGACCCTGCTTCCAATAATCGGGAATATTACTATATCCTATCATTGTCCCAAGAATTCCGGCAGCGTTAGCCGGGTTACAATCCGAATCATAGCCGCATCGGGTACTTATATCTATTGTTGCTCCATAATCGCCTTTACCGTAAAGCAATCCGATTACAATATATGCTGCATTGATTTTAGCGTCAATATCGAATGGTCTGAAAACGCCATCGGGACATCCTTTATCATGTGACCATTTTTTTTGCGCTTCGAACCATGCCGATTTCCAGTCGTTAGGGTTGTTCTTATACCATTTGATTATATCCGCAATGCATTGATGAAATTCACTCTCCGCCGGAATAGTCTTCAGCGCTTCTTCAACAATAAATTCAATATCGTCATTTACGAAAGCCAGTGAATACATTGCAGCAACATATATTCCGCCATACATGCCATCTCCGTAATTCATGATGTGCCCAATCCGATCACAAATCGCAGCGGCGGAATTAACCATGCCGGGGGACATTAATCCCGCAAAGTCAGCTTCAATTTGAAAATCGATATCATCGGCATGAGGATTATTTTTCCAATGACCGGAAGCGGGGGGCATAATGCCGTTAAGTATATTATAACGTGCAGCCTGATTGGCATGCCACAGAGGATACTTAGCATGTGCAAATGCCAGTGCATGTAACGAATCGGGTGCGTCAAGCCCTTGTTTTTCAAATACATCCACAAAAGTCAAATCCATATAAATATCATCGTATAATCCGGGAGCGTTTTCATAATACCACAACAGTCGGGTATCATCCCAGGGAATGGGAACATGGTCGTCAATCATTGTGCCGTTCCATTGGAATTCAGTCGGTCCACCGTATGTGCATCCGATCACCTGTCCGGCCCAACCGCCTTTGATCTTGTCCAGAAGTTCACTTTTGGGAATTGTTACTTCATTTTTTTCTGAATTACTTGCGTTGCAGGAGAATGTAACCATGAATGCAAACCCCAATACGACTGTTTTCAAGATGTTCTTCATAACTTGTGTTTTTGTTTCATTCAATGAATGTTTTTAACTATTGATGGGTATTAATTGCAAATGTATGCGCAATATTTATTGGAACAAACGTTTACGTAATAATATTTAGTTAAATAAAGTTATTTATTTGCTTATTGCCTGCTTATTTTATTATTTCTGTTAGTTTTGTTCACAAAATTAGGATTATGCAGCACAAGTCAAATATCGTCGATATTGCCGAAAAATCGGGATTCTCTATTACTACCGTCTCCAGGGTTTTAAACGGAAAAGGTGATAAATACAGGATAAGTAAAGCCACTCAGCAAAAAATAGAATCTATAGCGGAGGAATTGAATTATGTACCGAATGAATTTGCACAGAATTTACGTACCGGTAAAAGTAAAACGATTGCGCTAATTGTCCCTTCTTTAAAAAACCCTTTTTTCGCGGAGATAGCCAGCGTTGTAAATACGGAAGTGAGAAAATATAATTATATTACGCTTATCGGTGATAGTGACGACAATATCGAGAATGAAAAAACAGAAGTGATGCATTTATCATCGAGAAACCTGGACGGAATGATCATTGTTCCCTGCGGAGACGAATGGGAACATTTGGTGAAGCTACAGGAGAAAGGACTTTCATTGATCTGTATCGACCGGTATTTTGAAGGTCTGGATCTGTCTTTTGTTTCTTCTGACAATTATGAAGGCGCTTATTCGGCTTCCAAATACCTGATTGAGCACGGACATACTTTCATTGCCTGTATCCAGGGTGTCCGGCATTCCACCCCCAATATACAACGGGTAAAAGGCTTTATAGATGCAATGGTAGGTTCCGGGATCACTTCATATACGGTAACCGGAGATGCTTTCAGTGAGCAGAACGGCTATTTGGAGACGAAACTGTTGCTCCAGCAAAAAGTAAGACCCACTGCTATATTTGCCTTCAGCAATACTATTGCTATGGGATGTATAAAAGCGCTTAAAGAGGAGAAGGTTAAAGTGCCGGAAGAGATGTCATTAATTACATTTGACGATAATCCATACCTTGATTATATAGAGCCTCCGCTTACTTGTATCTCGCAACCGGTGGAAGATATTTGTAAGATAGCCGTGAAAATTTTGTTTTCCAATATCTTGGAGCATGACGTATCTCCGAAATATGTACTTCTGAAAACCCAATTGAAAGTGAAAGCGTCGGTAAAAAATTTAGATCATGTGCTATGATTGTTTCGGCTTTCCGTTAAGCAATGATCTTATTCTGAATGAAGATATTGAAAGTTTATTATTCCGCTGATTACAGGATGATCGGAAAACATCCGGCTGTCGTTTCTTCTGAAAAAAATGACGGATACAGTTTATATGTCCTTTGTTTTATTTATTTTTGGACAATTTTAAGGATATTGCTTTATGTCAAGGATGATCAGAGCTGCCGTAATCGGTTACGGAAACATCGGAAAATATGTGGTGGAAGCGTTGGAGTGCGCTCCGGATTTTGAAATTGCAGGCATTGTACGACGCGATGCCGCAAAAATTCCTTCTGAACTAGTGGATTATCACGTGGTGTCATCTGTTTCGGAGCTGAAAGAGGTAGAAGTAGCCATACTTTGCACTCCTACTCGGAGTGTGGAAAAATATGCCAGGGCATGCCTGGAGTCGGGAATCAATACGGTAGACAGTTTCGATATCCACGGACAGATTCCGCAATTGCGTGAATCGCTTGATAAAACGGCAAAGAGATACAAAGCCGTTTCCGTTATTTCCGCTGGGTGGGACCCGGGGAGCGACTCGGTGATCCGCACCTTGCTGGAGGCACTGGCTCCACGCGGAATTACCTATACCAACTTCGGCCCGGGCATGAGCATGGGTCACACTGTGGCCGTAAAAGCCATTGCAGGTGTCAGGGCGGCACTCTCCATGACTATTCCTGCCGGGACTGGCGTACACCGCAGGATGGTTTACATTGAGTTACAGGATGGGTACGACTTCCAGTCCGTAGCGCAAGCCATAAAAGCGGATGATTATTTTGCGCATGATGAAACCCACGTTTTTCAGGTGGAAGATGTGGAAGCCCTCAAAGATATGGGACACGGCGTACTGATGGAGCGGAAAGGAGTATCAGGGCAAACGCATAATCAGCTGTTCCGCTTTGACATGCGCATCAACAATCCAGCACTCACGGCGCAGGTTCTCATCGACGCCGCCCGCGCATCACTGAAACAACAGCCGGGAGCCTATACGTTGATTGAAATCCCTGTAGTGGATTTATTGCCGGGTGAAAAAGAATCATGGATTCAGAAACTGGTATAATTTTATTACCTTTGTCACAAATTCAACAATGATGAACATATTATTATCAGTTACCTGGAATGTGGATCCCACCCTTTTTTCTGTTTTAGGCCGTGAGATTCGCTGGTACGGACTGTTCTGGGTAATCGGATTGATCGTAGCCGTTTACATCGTACAGAAAATCTTCAAACACGAAGATCTTCCCGAAAAATGGTTCGATTCCCTCTTTGTCTACATGATTGTGGGGATCATTGTGGGAGCCCGTCTTGGGCACTGCCTCTTCTATGAACCGGCTTATTACCTGGCCAACCCCATCGAGATTCTCAAGGTATGGGAAGGCGGACTCGCTAGCCACGGCGGGGTGATCGGCATCATTATCGCCGTATGGCTTTATTCACGAAATGTCTCACACCTCAGCATGCTCTGGACTTTCGACCGGGTGATGGTTCCCACCGGCTTTACGGCTGCCATGATTCGTTTCGGCAATCTGATGAATCACGAAATATATGGTGGTCCTACTGACCAGCCCTGGGGAATTCGTTTTATCGACAATCTCCACCAATGGATGCAGGGAGCAGAACCTATCTACACCGAACCGTCTCATCCCACGCAGATTTATGAAGCACTGGCTTACCTGGTGGTCTTCGCCATCACCATGTATCTTTACTGGAAAACCGACGCGAAGCGCCGGAAAGGGCTCATCACCGGCGTGGGTATCCTGATCATCTTTCTATTCCGTTTCTTCGTGGAATTTGTGAAAAATGTGCAGGTAGATTCAGAAATAGCCATGCGGGAAAATACCGGCCTCATTCTGGGACAGTGGCTCAGTATCCCCTTCATCCTATGGGGAATATGGCTGATATGGCATGCCCTGCGCCGACCTGCCTACGCAGAGATCACGCCCAAACAATCGGAATTGCCAAAACCAAAAACCAAACCGAAAAAGAAATAAATCAGCTTTCAGGCATCAGCACTCAGCTTTCAGCTCCTTCGGAGCAAGCTTTGCACCTGCATCGGTTTGGAATTCAGGTTTCAGGCATCAGATGCTGAACACTGACAAATGACTGCTGACGACTGAGCATTGACAAATGATTGTGACAACTGAATCCTGAGCCCTATCCCTATGTATAAACCGCTTGAAATTGCAAAGAATATTTTTTACGTGGGTGTGAACGATCGCACCAAACCTCTTTTTGAAAACTTATGGCCGCTCCCTTACGGAGTCTCCTACAACGCTTACCTTGTTGTCGACAAGCAGACGGCACTGATAGATACCGTAGATCTTTGCTATTCCGATGTCTTTTTTCAGAAAATTACCTCGGTGCTGGGCAACAGACCCATCGATTATCTGATTGTGAACCATATGGAACCCGATCATTCCGGCTCCATTGCCTGGCTCGTCTCGAAATATCCCGAAATCCGCATTGTAGGCAATAAACGAACCCTCGATATGCTGAAGGGCTTTTACGGCATCACCCGCAATGTTGTTTTGATACAGGATTTGGAGGAGCTGCATTTGGGAGCGTGCACCCTTCAGTTTTATCTCACCCCCATGGTACACTGGCCGGAAACAATGATGACCTATGTACCCGAAAAAAAGACATTGTTCAGTGCCGACGCCTTTGGCGCTTTCGGTGCACTCGACGGTGGCGTGCTCGATACCCAACTCACTCCCGGGAGATACAGGGATGAGATGATCCGCTATTATTCCAATATCGTCGGAAAATTTGGTTCACCGGTACAGACAGCCCTGAATAAGCTGTCCGGTATCGATATCGATGCCATCTGCTCAACACATGGACCGGTGTGGACGCAAAAAACGCAGGTTGCAGAGGTATTCAACCTCTACGATCAGTTGAGCAGATACGAAGCTGAATCCGGACTGGTTATTGCTTACGGGAGCATGTACGGTCACACGGAACAACTGGCCGAAATTATTGCCTTCGCTGCTGCTGAACATGGTCTGAAAAAGATCGTGATGCATAACGTCTCCAAGAGCCATGAATCGGATATCCTCCGCGATGTCTTTGCATACAAGGGACTGCTCATTGGCTCACCTACCTATAACAACAAGCTTTATCCCGGTGTGGAGAGTCTGCTCTCCGGTTTACAGAACCGCTATATGAAAAACCGTTTCTTTGGTTGCTTCGGCAGCTTCACCTGGTCCGACGCCTCTGCCAAACAACTGGCTGCTTTTTCCGAAGCATCGGAGTTTGAGATGATCGCTGATCCGGTGATTATGAAGCAGGCAATGCTGTCGGAGGTGGTGGAGAAAGCTCGCAACCTGGGACAATGTATGGCGCGAAAGTTGCTCTCGGGAGCAGAGGTTATTCCGAACAATTCAGCGAATTGTCATTAAAAAATTAAAAATTATGAGACTGATTATTCAACCCGATGCCGATCAAATGGCGCAATGGGCAGCAAACTACATTGCAGCGAAGATTAACAAGTCAAATTCTACCGCCGAAAGACCTTTCAAATTGGGACTGCCGACCGGTTCCTCTCCATTGGAAACCTACAAAGCGCTGATTGCATTGAATGAAGCCGGCTTCGTTTCCTTTGAACATGTGATCACTTTCAACATGGACGAATACATCGGTTTGCCGAAAAATCATCCGCAGAGTTACCACACTTTTATGTGGAATAATTTCTTCAGCCATATCGATATTAAAAAGGAAAATGTACATATTCTCAACGGGATGGCAGAAGATCCCGAAGCGGAATGCGAAGCCTACGAAAAATTGATCACTGATGCCGGGGGGATCGATTTGTTTCTCGGTGGCATTGGTCCCGATGGCCATATTGCATTCAACGAACCCGGATCATCACTCTCTTCCCGCACAAGGGTGAAAACGCTGACCACCGATACGGTGATTGCCAACTCACGGTTCTTCGACAACGACGTGAATAAAGTACCCAAAACAGCACTCACGGTGGGAGTGGGGACGGTGCTCGATGCGAAAGAAGTACTTATTCTGGTCAACGGTCACCATAAGGCGCGTGCGCTCTTTCACGCTGTGGAAGGCGCTATCACGCAGATGTGGACCATCAGCGCCCTGCAACTGCACCCAAGGGGCATCATTGTGACCGACTATGCTGCCTGTGCCGAACTGAAGGTGAGTACTTACAAATATTTTCTGGATATCGAGCATGATAATCTCGATCCCGGCTCGTTGTTGTAACACGCAGCCACCGCACTGCCCGTGTGCATATTAATGTTTTTATCTGATATTTAACTTGTTCTCCTCCTGTTTGACTGAACAATGACTGAAATTCCACTTACTTCCCGGACTTAATACCACAGGCATCTCCGGTGGGTTCATCCTCCGTGCGGTACCAGATATCTGAGAATTCTTCAGGGTGCCTGCGAAATTTAGCAAGGATGTAGGAACAGGAGGGGATCACTTTGTATCCTTTTTCACGTGCATATTTCACCATTTCATCGAATAGCCTGCCGGCAATTCCCTGTCCTTCCAGCTCGGGGCGGACACCCGTATGATAAGCGTTCAGAATGTTATCCTTTACCTCGAAATCGAGTTCTGCAATCTGCCGTCCGTCTTTCTCCATAAAAAAACTACCCTGGTTCTTTTCGTCAATTCTATATTGAATATCCATACGATATATTTTTAGAAGTTTATTTCATTTTTATCAAACACCTTTTCACCCCCATTTGTTCTGTCTGTCCTCACTTGTCTCAATGCGTTATAAGGAAAACAGATAGTACCAAAGCTGCGAAATGGAATTTTTGGCGGTCATAATGCTGTTTTTTGTATCTTTGGAGCAACCTATCATAAAATACAATAGAATGAAACGTTTTTCAATCAGTTATCTGTTACTTGCTTTGTTCACCACAGGCGTTTTCTCGGCCACGGTAGATACGGTGAGCGTGTTCAGCCAAAAAATGGAGAAAAATATCAAAGCAGTGATTATCAAACCGAATTCTTATGACGGACAGACTGCCTTCCCCGTGCTCTATCTTTTACATGGTCACAGCGGACGGTATGACGGGTGGATCAAAGGTACACCCTATATTCAGGAGTTGGCCGATCATGATGGTATGATGATCGTTTGTCCCGATGGCGGTTACGATAGCTGGTACTGGGACAGTCCGATAGATTCAACTCTTCAGTACGAAACCTTTGTCTCCAAAGAATTGATTGCGTGGGTGGATCAAAATTACAAAACAGTTTCATCCCGTGAAGGACGAGCCATCACCGGACTGAGCATGGGCGGGCATGGTGGATTGTACCTGGCTTTCCGCAACCAGGAGGTGTTTGGTGCTTGCGGAAGTATGAGTGGCGGAGTCGACATCCGGCCGTTCCCGAACAATTGGGATATGTCCAGGCTGCTTGGCACGCAACAAGAACACCCCGATAATTGGGAAGAGTATACCGTGATGGGTTTACTGCATTTATTAACACCCAATACGCTGAAAATCATTATTGATTGTGGAACGGAGGATTTCTTTTACGCGGTGAATGAAAGGTTGCATAAGGAATTGTTGTACCGCAATATTCCTCACGATTATATTACCCGTCCCGGTGCTCATAACTGGCAGTACTGGGGTAATGCAGTGAAATACCAGATGCTTTTCTTCCATGAATTCTTCATTGTACCACAGCATAAAAAATAAAATAGTTGTATGAAGAAACTGATTGTATTTTTCCTTTCGATTGTTTTCGGTCTTGTTGTTTTTGCGCAGCCCCTGAAATCTTTCAAATTCGCCCTAATCACAGATACGCATGTAGGTAATCCAAACAATAACGAGGACCTTTACCGTACTGTGAAAGATATCAATTCTCTTTCAGACATCGCCTTTGTCATTGTATCGGGTGATGTAACAGAATTTGGTTCATATGAGGAATTGCGTACTGCGAAGTGCCTATTGGACGATTTGGATGTCCCTTATTATACCCTTCCCGGGAACCATGATTCCAACTGGTCGGAAAGCGGGACAAATGACTTCCTGCGTGTGTTCGGCAGTGAGACATTTGGGTTTGAATTTAATGGTTATAAGTTTATGGGGTTGGCATCAGGGCCTAATATGCGTATGGGACCGGGACAGATTCCACGCGAAGATCTCACCTGGTTCTTTAAGGAATTGGAGAATACCGGTACCGAAACCCCCATTATCTATGTAAATCATTATCCGATGGATAGTGGATTAAATAACTGGTTTGAAGTGATGGATGCATTTCGTCCGTACAATATGAAGCTGATGCTTTGCGGACACGGACATAATAACAGGGCGATGAATTTCGAAGGGGTGAATGCCGCGATGTGCCGTTCTAATCTGCGGGCAGAGCAGCTCTTTGGTGGATATAACATTATTACGGTTGATCCTGATTCCGTTTTTTTACAGGAGCGGCTTGTGAATGGAGTGGCCAATATTCCCTGGCTTACTTATTTTGTTTCTGGCCGTCCTGAGTGGGAGAACGACCCTCCACGTCCCGATTACAGGATAAATGCGAATCACCCTTTTGTAACAGAGGTATGGAATTTACAGGAAAGCAGTGATATGGGAAGCGGAATGTTTCTGCATGAGGGGATGCTTTTTTATACCAACACTGCCGGAGAAATCAAAGCTGCCAATGCGGATGATGGCTCGATCAGGTGGATCTATAAAACTAAAGGGAAAATATATTCTACACCTATTGTCTATAAAGACATTGTGTGGTGCGCCTCGACGGATTCCTATTTATATGGATTGGATGTTCAGACAGGAAAGGAACGTTTTAAACTGAAAAATGACAAAGCGGTGGTTTCCTCGCCGGCCTGCACAGCTGACAAAGTGATGCTTGCCGGTGGAGACGGGCATTGCCGGGCGTGGAATGTAACAACCGGTAAACTTGTGTGGGATTTTGACAGTGTGAATAATTTCGTGGTTACTCGTCCTCTGGTGAATGACGGCGTACTCTTTTTTGGTAGCTGGGGTAACAAATTTTATGCGCTCGATGTTGAATCCGGCAAATCCCGTTGGATCTGGAACAATGGACACACAAACCGTATGATGTCAGCTGCACAAGTGGTTCCTGTCGCTACACACGGAAGGATTTATATCGTTTCTCCGGACAGATATATGACCGTGCTGGACGAAAAAACGGGAGATGTGATCTGGCGGTTCTTTGATCCCAAAAACAGAGTGCGCGAATCCATCGGTCTCTCGGAAGATGGCCATACCGTCTACGCCAAAACGATGGATGGCGATCTCCTTGCCATTGATGCCACTGTTCCCGGAAGGAAGATCAAATGGATTTCCTCAGGGGAGGATATGGGTTATGAACTGGCACCCACACCCGTGGTGGAAAAGAATGGTGTAATCTTTGCCCCGACCGATAAAGGGCTCATCTATGCCTATCGTGCATCTGACGGTGCTTTCCTCTGGAAATACCGAATTTCCAACGGGCTGATTAATATGATTTTGCCGACAGATAACGGAGAGTTATATGTCTCAGCGATGGATGGGAAACTGGTGAAACTGAAAATACGCTCATCAAATCTGTAAATAAAAAAGTAAAAGGATCTTCATCGTTCTATTTGTTCTATTTTTCCCAGTGTCACATAAAAAACGAATCCTCTCACGCGCGAGTAGCCCATCTCTTCAATGATTTTCACATAGTGTTGCACCTGTCGGGTGTATTTTGGGTCTTCCGATCGGCCAAACTTGTAATCGGCAACAATCACCTCCTCTTTGCCGATCATGACTCTGTCGGGGCGAAGCAATCCCATGCGGGGGTGCAGCACCTGTGCCTCATTGAGTACCATGTATGCATCGCTGTACCAGTCCCTGATTTCCGGTTGCGATATAAAGTTCGTCAGCATCAGAATGGTGTTATCACGATCCTGTTCATGCAATTCTCCTTCAGAGATCTTCCGTTCCACCGCTTGCGGAATATCGGCAAGGGTATGCACGTTGCTGACAATATCGTGCATCATCTTTCCGTAATCGCGACTCCCGTCGTCACTGAAAAAACCGATGGAATTAAGACGCAGTTTCAGTCGGTCGCTAAAGGCGACAGATTGCCATTTCCCTGTTTTGTACGTTTTCGCCGTCGGTTTTTCTTCATCTTTTTCGTATCTGGTCTGTTGTCCATAGGTGAAAGTATTTTCGGTGCCGCTTTGGGTAAAATGATCCGTCATTGTCCTATATTTTTCCCCGTCATCGGTTAAGGCTGGTGAATCAGAAATACTCCGCCACAACAGATCAGCCACGGTGGTGATAACCTCCGGCTTTTGGGGGAGGGGTGCAAAAGCGATCAATCGGTGTTTGGCGCGGGTAAAAGCCACGTACAACAGGTTCAGGTTATCGATGTAAGTAAATCGTTTTTCGTTCAGATAGTCTTCCCTGAAAATGGTGTCGGCCAGTCCTTTCCCATACTTCAGGGGTGCCACACTCAATTGGTTAAAGGGTGGCACGTCCGGTTTACACCAAATGATATCGTTATGGTTAGGGGCATGATCTACTCCCCAGCTCACAAAGGGCATGATCACCGCACCAAAACCCAGTCCTTTCGATTTATGGATAGTGATCAGGCGGATGGCATCCTGGTCTTCGGGCGTGAAGAGCGCCTTTTGGGAACCTTTCTCGTCCCACCAGTCGAGGAAGGCACCCAAATCGGTTGTGGTGCGGGTGCTGAATGTAAGTGCGAGGTCCAGAAAAGCCTGGACATATGCGTTTTCCTGTTCTTTGAGTGCATCTGCAGAGAGTGCAAAAAAACGCTCAATCATGTCGTAGAAGGGGAGCGATGATAATTCGTGGAGGCGGTGTTTCACCTCTTCCGGAAAATCGTTCCCCGCCTCCCGGTACAGTTGCAACGCTTCGTCGGGTGTGGCATGCCGGTGCAACCGATAATACTCATATGCTGCCATCATCCGGCATGTATTGTCCCGAGGGTTCCGGAAGTGGCGCATCAGTGCGATTGCAGCCTTCACGCTTTGTGCACTGCTAATGAGGAGTGCTTCATTGGAGATGAAATCGTATCTGTATGGTGAAGCCGTATGGGTCTCTGCATAAGCAAGCAGCGTTTCAGCCACCTGTCTTGCCTCGCTGTTCCATCGCACCACAATGGCAATCTCTTTCAATGCGAATCCCTGGTCTTGTAACGATTCAATTTCGTGCGGCAGGTGTTCAAGCACATCACTTTGCCAGTCTCTCTCCTTGTCGTTTTTTAGAAAGGTGATCTTCACCTGTCCGCCACTGTCTGTTTTTGAAGGAGGGACATGCTGATAAGCATCCCGATAGGCATCGGTTATTTGTGTGTCGGACAGTTCCTGTGTCGCTGCATTAAAATCATGTTGCAGAATGGCCGATGCCTGTGAAAAAAAGGCATTGTTAAACTGTACGATACAGGTGTCACTACGCCAATTGGTATCCAGCAAGTGGTTTTGGATATTTTCTGCATGAAAATCATTTGTCACCTGTGTTTCCAATAGTCGCCAGTCGGAATTGCGGAACCGGTAGATGCTCTGTTTGACATCGCCAACGATCAGGTTAAAATTGCCTGAAGCCAGGCTTTCCCCTATGATCGGTTTGAAATTATTCCACTGCATGCGCGAGGTGTCCTGAAACTCGTCGATCATGTAATTTGTAATCCGCGTACCTGTTTTTTCGTAGATAAACGGTGAGTCGGCACCGGCAATCATTTTGTTTAACAGCTCCGTAGTGTCGGAGAGAAACAGTGTGTTGTTTTCCTGTTGCAGCTTGCGCAATCGTTTTTTGATGTCGTTGAGGATGCCGAGGGTATAGAAATTGCGGAGAATGCTGAGTGCTGAATTGTAATGGATGTTGTTTTTGAAAAGCCAAACGGCTTTTTTTACCGCATCGTTTAACCCTTCGAAATAGGCCGATTCAATGGACAAACGCTTTTCGGGCGACGTGGTTTTGGTTGTCCATTTCTCCAGATTGTCCGCCAGAATGATGAACGTGTTGGTGGGTGGTTTCATCTCCCTATTTGCCCATTTTCCGAAATGAGAGAACGGAGAACGGCTTCCGCCACTGAAATCAGAGAAATGCAACCCGAAGCGGTTTATCAGAATCAGGCCTTTTTCTCCCGTTTCTCTCACTTCCTTTTCGAAATCGCCTACGATTTTTCGGAGCATCTGTCGATAGGCTTCGAGCTGGTCTTTGTCCTGAATGGCAGCCTGCTCCTCGTCAGAAAAGGATTTGTAGGTCTCGTTGAACAGCTGCTTTGCCAAATCCAGCACCTGGCTGTTTATCTTCCAGCTTTTCCCCTCCTCAATGCTGTGCTGCATAAACAGCAGCAGCCAGTCGGAAAGCGTCTTATTTTCAGGCTTATCCAGCTCGGAAAGCATCAGGTCTACCGTCTCCATTAAAAAGGAGTATTCATCCAGCTCGATGTTGTAGCCGCCTGACAGCCCCATCTCACGGGTGAAGGCACGCATGGTTTGCTGAAAGAAACGGTCGATGGTGCTGATGGAAAAGGCCGAATAGTCGTGCAGGATACTCTCCAGAATTGATTTTGCCTGCGAACGAACAGCCCGCTCTTCCATCGAAAAATCGTGCATCAGCTCCTGCAAATAGGCGGAATCTTCACCCGATGCCAGCCTGTGCAGCTCCTTCACGATGCGCGACTTCATTTCATCGGTCGCCTTATTGGTGAAAGTGACCGCTAAAATATGCCGGTATCTTTGTTGTCCCGAAAAGAGCAGATGCAGGTATTCGCCTGTCAGACGGTGTGTTTTTCCCGCTCCGGCAGAGGCTTTGATTATGTGGAGATAGTTTCTCTCAGATGATGCGTGATTTGGCATACCCCTCCTTTTGCAAGATACCCAGCACTTTTTCGCGATGATCGCCCTGAATGATGATTTCACCTTCCCTGGCCGATCCGCCTACGCCGCATTTCATCTTCAGGAGCCTTCCCAGTTCCTGAAGGTCATCGTCTGTTCCCGTGAATCCGGTGACCAGTGTCACTGCTTTTCCTTTTCGGTTTCGCTTATCGAGACTGATCCGTAACAGCTGTTTTTCTTTGGGTAACGTTCCTGTTATCTCTTCGCCCTCTTTGTTATAATGATAATCGGGATTGGTGGAATAGACAATATCCAGTCGTTTTTTCCAGTCGTTCATAGGGTTAATCTGTTATCGGGGTAGCACCGCTTATACCCGAACAAAGATATTATTTTTTGTGGATAGATGAAAGAAAAGGTGGGTTATGTCAGGAAAATAGTGTAATTTAGTGATCAGTTAATAAAAGACACACACATGACTGACCGTGTAAAAGTTCATTGTCTGAATACGGATGAACATAAAGAGGTTCCCATCGGCTCATCGCTGGAGGAACTTATTCCTGTATTCGGGGTACATTCACCCTATCTCATCGCAAATGCGAAAGTAAACAACAGAACCGAGTCGCTCGCTTACCGTGTTTATCTGCCCAAGACAATCGAGTATGTCTATCTGAGCAATTCTTCTGCCATGCGCACCTATGTGCGGTCGCTCTGTTTTATCCTTGCCAAGGCGGTGGATGACCTGTTGCCCAACGCCGAGATGTATATCGAGCATGCTGTATCGAAGGGATATTATTTTCAGATTGAATCGGATGTGCCGGTGGGAAAACCGGAACTCGATGCCATCAGAAACCGGATGAGAGAGATTGTGGAAGCCGATATCCCCTTTGTACAGGTGGAGGAGGAGACCACAAAGGTAGTGAGGCTGTTTCGCGAACGGGGTATGGAGGACAAGGCGCAGTTGCTTGAGACATCTGATATGTTGTATGCACGCTATTCAAAGCTTGAGGAGTATATCGACTATTTTTATGGCTGCCTGACGCCATCTACCGGGTACATCACCATGTTCGATATTCATCCGCACGATGGTGGTTATCTGCTACGGGTGCCCAACCGTGAACATCCGGTAGAGCTGGAGCCGGAGATTAAACAGGAGAAGTTGTTGAATGTCTATCGAGAGCATCTTAAATTTTTGAAGATCAGCAGACTCGACAATGTGGGCGATCTGAACAGGGCCAAACGGGAAGGTGGCATGTCGGAAGTCATACAGGTGGCCGAAGCCTATCAGTCGAACCAGATTGGAGAGATCGCCGGAGAGATCACACGAAAGTTTCAGGAGGGCGTGCGGGTGGTATTGATATCGGGTCCTTCTTCGTCAGGAAAAACCACTTTTCGCAAACGTCTTGAAATACAGCTGCTGGTTAATATGCTCAAACCCGTCGGCTTGTCATTGGACGATTATTTTGTGGATCGGAAAATGACTCCTTTGGATGAGCATGGCGAGAAGGATTACGAGTCGCTGTATGCCCTCGATCTGAAGCTTTTTGAACAGCATATGCTCAGGCTGATGCAGGGGGACGAAGTAGAGCTTCCCTTTTACAACTTTGTCACCGGTAAACGGGAATTCAAAAAGAATTTTCTGAAGATGTCCGATAACAGTATTCTCATTGTGGAAGGGATACATGGTCTTAACCCCGAGCTTACGGCCCACATCCCCCCTAAAAAGAAATTTCTGGTCTACGTGTCGGCGCTGACAACCATCTCACTGGACGACCATAACTGGATACCCGCTTCCGATAACCGGCTTATCCGACGCATTGTACGTGATTATCGTTACCGGAGTTATACGGCTGAGCAGACTATATCGCGTTGGGACAGCGTGCGCCGGGGTGAGGAGAAGTGGATTTTTCCTTTTCAGGAGAATGCCGATGTGATGTTCAACTCGGCCATGATCTATGAGCTGGCTGCCATCCGCAGGCATGTTGAGCCCATTCTGATGCAGGTGCCCCGCACGGCGCCCGAGTATGCCGAAGCCTACCGCCTGCTCAAATTTTTAAGTTATTTCAATTATATCACGGATCGTGAGTTGCCACCAACCTCGCTGCTGCGTGAGTTTTTAGGGGGAAGCAGTTTCCGGTATTAGAAGGCATATGTCAGAGGTTATTTGCGCCATATCCACCCCTCCCGGCATGGGAGCCATTGCCGTTATCCGTCTGTCCGGAGAGGGAAGTATTGTACTCACCGAAAAGGTGTTTACTTCTCCTTCCGGGAAAAAACTCTCCGAAGCAGCTGCCAACACAGTACACTTCGGACAAATATTCGCGGGTGAGGAGCTGCTCGATGAAGTTCTCGTGACCGTTTTTCGTGCTCCTCATTCGTTTACAGGGGAGGAGAGTGTGGAGATTTCCTGTCATGGGTCGGTCTATATTCAGCAACGCATCATGGAGTTGATGCTGGGTGAAGGTGCTCGCATGGCGCAGGCGGGCGAGTTCACCCGTCGCGCTTTCCGCAACGGCAAGTTCGATCTGAGTCAGGCCGAGGCGGTGGCCGACCTGATTGCCTCTTCTTCCCGGGCATCCCATCGCGTAGCCATGAACCAGATGCGCGGTGGTTTCGCCCGGAAGCTGGCCCTGCTGCGCGATAAACTCCTGCAGTTCGTCTCCCTGATTGAGCTGGAGCTCGACTTCTCTGAAGAAGATGTGGAGTTCGCCAACCGGGAGAAACTGTCTGAACTGACGAACGAGATTGAACAGGAAATTCAAACCCTGGCCGACTCATTCCGGCTGGGGAATGCCATCAAGAGCGGTATTCCGGTGGCCATCATCGGAGAGACCAATGTGGGAAAATCCACGTTGCTGAATCTGTTGCTCAACGAAGAAAAAGCCATCGTGAGTGATATACACGGCACCACACGTGAT
>JBDKRY010000162.1:0-9039 GCA_039683155.1 Proteiniphilum sp. | reverse complement strand
TTTTTGTGCACGGACATTCGGGAGTGGGGAAGACCCATCTTTGTCACGCCATCGGCTCGAGAGTGGAATCTCTTTACCCCGATAAAAAAGTGTTGTATCTCTCTGCTCATCTGTTTAAGGTTCAATTTACCGATGCCCGCAGGTTCAATACGATTAACGATTTTATCAATTTCTACCAGAGCATTGATGTGCTTATTATCGATGATATTCATGAATTATCAGGGCTGGAAAAAACGCAGAACACTTTCTTTCATATATTCAATCACCTGCATCAGAATAATAAACAGCTGGTGATGACCTCCGATTGTGCACCCATGGATATGCAGGGAATGGAAGAGCGCCTGCTTACCCGTTTTCGATGGGGACTTTCCACCAAGCTGGAGCGTCCCGACAAGGAGCTCCGCAAAAAGATTCTGCAGAACAAAGTATTGTCCGACGGCCTTTCTATTCCCGACAATGTGATTGAATTCATCGCCGAGAATGTGACAGAGAATGTGCGTGACCTGGAAGGTATCGTGGTATCGCTGATGGCGCATTCAATCATCAATAATCGGGAGATTGACATGAATCTGGCACGACGGGTGGTGGAGCAGAGCATTAAATTTGAAAAGAAAAGAATCACGGTGCAGAAGATACAGGATACAGTGTCTGAATTCTTCAACATCAAAAAGGAACAGATTCAATCTTCCTCCCGCAAGCGTGAGATTGTGCAGGCTCGTCAGGTGACCATGTATTTCATTAAGAAACATACGGAACTCTCGCTCTCTCAAATAGGTGTGCAGGTCGGGAATCGGAATCATGCCACTGTACTTCATGCATGCAATACAGTGAAAAACTTTTACGAGGTAGACAAAGGATTCCGTTCCGACATTGAAGAGATTGAAAAGATTCTTAACTCCTGATATACACGGGTAGGTACCCTGTAAAGGGGCTTTTTTCTCATTTTTTACCTTTTTCTGTATGGCGCGTATGGGTGAAATCATTCTATTTACGCTTTTGCGGAAATCATTCCGGCATGATTTTTCCATATCCTGTTAGAAATGCATTATTCTCACCACAGTATTTGGCGGTCAACACGCCTAAATAATCATTTTACTTGTAAGAAATGAATGATTCTCACCATAGTATCCTTGCTGCTCTTTTTTTGTGCATAGCTTTTACGTTGTCTGCCCAGGTACCCGGCGGTTATTACGAAGGTGCCGAAGGTAAAAGCGGTGCAGCGCTAAAAATTGCAGTCATGACCGATGTACATTATCTTTCTCCGTTGTTGGCCGGTGAGGGTGAGGCGCTTGTTGCTTTCGAAAAAGCGACCGGCAGAAAGACGACGGAACTGCATGCGGTACTCAACAAGGTGATTGCAAGTCTGAAGGAAGAGGCTCCGGATATGCTGCTCGTGACGGGAGATATCACCAATCATGGCGAACGGCAGAGCCATCTCGATTTTATTGCGCTTCTGCGTCAGCTGGAAAAAGCTGGAACCCGCATTTTCGTGATTCCCGGTAATCACGATGTCCTTATCCCCGATGCGAAAATGTACAAAGGATCGGGAAGTACTCCCGTGGAGAGTGTCTCCGCAGATGAATTTGCCCGCCTGTATGGTACTTTTGGCTATGAAGAGGCGATGCGCAGAGATGAAACATCATTGAGTTATCTGGCTATGCTCAATGAACGCACCTGGCTGCTCTGCATCGACAGCAACCGGTACAACGAGCAGACCACCTCCTCCGTTACTGCGGGGCGGATAGGTCGGCAGACCATGGAATGGGCACTCAATATCCTGCGCGAAGCAAAAGAAAAAGGAATTACCGTGCTGGGGATGATGCACCACGGGGTGGTGGAGCACATGCCTTATCAGGATGCTTTTTTCCCCGATTACCTGGTGGAGGATTGGCAGCAGCAGGCTGACAAACTGGCCGATGCAGGACTTAACGTAATCTTTACCGGCCATTTCCATGCCAGCGATATCAGCCTACACACCTCTCCTGCAGGCAATCGAATCCATGATGTGGAGACAGCCAGTCTGGCGCAGTATCCTTTTGGCTACCGCATCATGCAATTGCAGGGGAACGAGCTGTCTGTCAGTACCCGGTTTGTGACCTCCATTCCCGGAAATCCTGATTTTGAGCATGAGTCCCGCCGGCGACTGGAAGCGGTCACGCGCCGTGTGGCACAAAGCCGGCTGAACAAGACTAAGATGCCGATGACGGAAGAGGTGAAAACGGCGTTGACAGATCTTATCGTGCAACTGAACCTGATGCATGTACGTGGTGATGAAGAAGCAGATCCGGGCATGAAACGCGCCATCAGTATGTTTGCCTCCATGATGGGGACAGCGGCGGATATGGAGTCGTTTGCATTCGACTTCCCACCGGAGGACAATAAAGTGGTGATCAGATTGAACGTCGGGGAGGAATAAAGAGACTGGAAAAAATAGATCAGTGGGTGGAGAAAGAAGGCGGATGATGAAGCAGCATAGTCTATTGCAAACGTGTATGAAGATCGGCTGTGTGGAGGCCGGGTGCGACGAGGCAGGACGGGGCTGCCTTGCGGGCCCTGTATTCGCGGCCGCAGTGGTGTTGCCCTCCGGCTTTTCCTGCGGGGGGTTGAATGATTCCAAACAGTTGACAGAAAAAAAACGGGATGCGTTGCGTGTGCTGATTGAGAAAAATGCGTTAAGCTACGCAGTTGCATCCTGCTCTCCCGAAGAGATCGACGCAATGAATATTTTATGGGCATCGGTCGAGGCGATGCACCGGGCATTGCGGAAACTATCCCTGTTGCCCGCACACATTCTGGTTGATGGAAACCACTTCCGGCCCTTTGGAACAATTCCGCATACCTGTGTGATTCAGGGAGATGCCAAATATCAGTCTATTGCGGCAGCTTCAATTCTGGCGAAGACGTACCGTGATGAATATATGCGGCGTTTACACGAAAAGTATCCCCGGTACGACTGGGCCAACAACAAAGGTTATCCTACCCGAAATCATCGCGAAGCTATCAAACAACAGGGTATCACACCCTTTCACCGGAAAAGCTTTCAATGCTATGAGCGTCAGTTAACATTTGATTGCTGATTTCTCAGTTCTCATTCCTGATTTCTCAGTTCTCAGTTCTGATTTCTCATTTCTCAGTTCTCGGTCCTCATTTTTTCATAGACAGTGCGATGCGTTTCCGTTCCATGTCTACCGCCAACACCTTCACTTCAACATGTTGATGGAGAGACACCTCCTCGTTCGGGTTCGAGACAAAGCGATCTGCCAGTTCCGAGATATGAACCAGTCCGCTTTCCTTGATGCCTATGTCTACGAAACAGCCGAAGTTGGTGATGTTGGTGACGATGCCGGGGAGTATCATTCCCTCTTTCAGATCGCTGATGGTGCGTATGTTCGGATCAAATTCCAGTGTTTGTACTTTTGAGCGCGGATCACGTCCCGGTTTTTCAAGCTCCTGCAGGATATCGGTCAATGTTTCGGTGCCGACTTCTCCGGTCTTATAACGGTTAATGTCGATTGTTTCGATGAGCGGTTTGTTGCTGATCAGCTCTTTGACGGTACAATGCAGGTCTTTGGCCATTTTCTCGACGATGGAGTAACTTTCGGGGTGGACGGCAGAGTTGTCCAGGGGGTTCTCTGCATCGGTGATGCGCAGGAACCCGGCACACTGCTCAAACGCTTTTTCACCCAGCCGGGGTACATTCTTCAGCTCCTTCCGGGAACGGAAAGAGCCCTTCAAGGTGCGCCAGTCCACGATATGCTGTGCCAGCGATTCTCCAAGTCCTGATACATAGGTGAGCAGGTGTTTGCTCGCCGTGTTGAGGTTCACGCCCACAAGGTTCACACAACTCTCCACGGTCTGATCGAGGGAGTGCTTCAGCTTTGTCTGATCCACATCGTGCTGATATTGTCCCACACCGATCGATTTTGGATCAATCTTCACCAACTCCGCGAGCGGGTCACTCAGTCGCCGGCCGATAGAGACGGCGCCACGCACCGTCACATCATATTCCGGAAACTCTTCCCGGGCTATTTTCGAGGCGGAGTAGACCGATGCTCCGTTCTCACTCACCACGAATACCTTCACTTCCTTTTCATAGCGCAGGTTGGTGATGAACCGCTCTGTCTCCCGGCTGGCAGTACCATTTCCAATGGCAATGGCATCGATCTTGTACGTGGAAACAAGCTTCACCACCTTAGCTGCCGATTTGGTGTGCTCATTTTGCGGAGGATGGGGGTAGATAGTTTCATTATGCAGCAGGTTTCCCTGTTCATCCAGGCAAACGAGCTTGCAGCCGGTCCGATAACCGGGATCGATACCCAGAATGCGTTGCTGACCCAGGGGCGGGGCTAACAACAATTGACGCAGATTCGCGGCAAAGACAGCAATCGCCTCTTCATCGGCTTTTTCTTTGGAGAGATTGGCAAACTCTGTCTCAATGGAGGGTTTCAACAGTCTCTGATAGGCATCGGTCACCGCATTTTCCACCTGGTCGGCTGCCTCGCTGTTATTTTTCGCATAACGGGGAATTAGCTTATCGAGGCATCGTTCATCGTCGGGTGAGACCGAAACGCGCAGAAAACCTTCTCCCTCGCCACGCCGTATCGCGAGGATACGGTGTGAAGGACATTTGGCAAGCAGTGCGGAGAAGTCGAAATAATCCCTGTATTTTTCCCCTTCCGTTTCTTTTCCTTTCACCACCTTCGAGGTGATCATGGCTTCGCGGGCAAAAATATTCCGGATGGTCTGTCGTGCCTGCACATCTTCATTCACCCACTCGGCAATGATGTCGCGTGCGCCCTTCAACGCCTCTCCGCTATCGGCAACCTTCGCGTTCACAAACTGCGCCGCTTTGGCTTCCACCGGACCGTCCTGCTGGATCATCAGCCATTTGGCCAATCTTTCCAGTCCTTTCTTGCGGGCAATCTCGGCTCTTGTTTGCCGTTTGGGTTTGAAAGGAAGGTACAAATCTTCCAGTGCGGTGCTGTCCCAACATCCCTGAATCTGTTGTGTGAGTTCCGGTGTCAGTTTTTCCTGTGCTGAAATAGATTTAAGTACATATTCTTTTCGCTTCTCCAGTTCGCGGTATTTCTCGTTCCACGCTTTGATATTTCCTATCTGCACCTCATCCAGTCCGCGGGTGGCCTCTTTTCGGTAGCGGCTGATAAATGGGATGGTCGCACCCCCTTCAATCAGTTTGACGGTATTCTCAACGCTTTTCAGCGGTAAATTGAGCTGTTTTGAGATGAATGAATCTATGACCGACATCTGTGCAATCTTTTCTTTTGACGTAAATGCACTGCAAATGTATAAGAAATTTCTGTATCTTTACTTCATGTTAATGAATCGTTTTCTGCGACCGACATAGTCAGAGCAGTCTTTGCCTTTGCGCTCGCTTAACGAAAACGTTCACCAAAGTTAGTCGTTTTGAGTCGCCTTCGCTCCTCGATTTTCAATTGAGTCGCCGTCGCTCCTCGATTTTAAATACTTGCTATGGTAAAGTCCAGGCAAGCGTAACTTTGTACCTTTAGCTTAACGGAAACGTTCATAAAATACTGACAATATGGCGAAACTGAAATCGGTCTACTTCTGCAGTAACTGTGGGCATGAATCACCCAAATGGATGGGCAAATGTCCCTCATGTGGTGAATGGTCTACCTTCGTGGAGGAACTGATACGCAAGGATACCGCTTCCAAACAGGAAGATACGCGTTCGTTTGAAGGTGTGAAAAGTCAGCCGCTGACATTGAAAGAGATCCGTGCCGACGAAGAACCGCGCATCGATATGCAGGATGTGGAGCTGAACCGGGTGCTGGGTGGCGGACTGGTTCCCGCTTCAGTCGTATTGATAGGAGGGGAACCGGGCATCGGTAAATCAACGCTGGTACTGCAGACCATCCTGAAGCTGACGGGTGTTCGTTCACTCTATGTCTCCGGTGAGGAGAGTGTGCGCCAGCTGAAGCTCAGAGCTGAGCGCATCGGCATAGAGAATGATGATTGCCTGATCGTGTGTGAGACCAACCTCGATGATATCTTCAAACATGTGAAGAAGGTCTCGCCGCAGCTGTTGATCATCGATTCCATCCAGACGGTTTACAGCGATGCGCTGGAATCATCACCGGGAAGCATCTCGCAGGTGCGTGAGTGTGCCGCAGCCCTGTTGAAATTTGCCAAGCAGTCCGGTACGCCGGTACTGTTGATCGGGCATATTACCAAGGAGGGTAGCATTGCCGGCCCCAAGATACTGGAACATATTGTGGATACGGTGTTGCAGTTTGAAGGCGACCAACATTATATGTACCGCATTCTCCGCAGCATCAAAAACCGGTTCGGCAGCACGGCCGAACTGGGCATTTATGAGATGAACCAGTCGGGATTGCGTGAAGTGAGCAACCCTTCTGAACTACTGCTCACGCAGAACCACGACGGCCTGAGCGGGGTATCTGTTGCTGCTGCCATTGAAGGTGTCCGTCCTTTTGTGATTGAAACGCAGTCGCTGGTAAGTACAGCTGCCTACGGAACGCCTCAGCGATCTGCCACGGGCTTCGATATCCGGAGGATGAACATGCTGCTGGCCGTGTTGGAAAAACGGGCCGGGTTTAAGCTGGCACAGAAAGATGTCTTTCTCAATATTGCAGGTGGCTTGCGTGTGAACGACCCGGGCATGGACTTGTCGGTCATCAGTGCGGTGCTCTCCTCGAGTCTCGATATGACCATCGACCGGGGTACCTGCCTCTGCGGTGAGGTGGGTCTGTCGGGTGAGATCCGACCCGTGAACCGTATTGAGCAGCGTATTCAGGAGGCGGAGAAGCTGGGTTTCTCCCGCATGCTCATTCCCGCCAACAACCTGAAAGGTGTCCAAAAGAAATTGTCCATTGAACTGCAGCAGGTAAAGAGGGTGAGTGATGCTTTCCGGCTTTTGTTTGTGTGATGTCCGGACTTTAATCTTAAAGTGTAATTCCCCGACCCTTGGGTCGGAAACAACTCATAAAGTCCATTTGATACCTCGGGGCTTACCCCGGGGTTGTTCATTTTATTTTTGGCTGAAAACAATAGCTGTTGAAAGTATAAATTAGAGGATAAACCTTTTTGTATCTCAAAAAAAATTACTACATTTGCAACCGCTTTGTGCGACCCTGGTACCTTGGCCGAGTGGCTAGGCGTCGGTCTGCAAAACCGTTTACGGCGGTTCGAATCCGCCAGGTACCTCAAAACAGGAAAGTCCAACGCTGCTTGTCAGTGCTGGATTTTTTATTTTTCATCCTTTTTTTCATCCTTTTTTTCATCCTTTTTGAACGCATCCGTCACTTTGCCGAGATTTTCTTTCCAGGATTCAGCGACAGAAGCAAAGAAGTTGCCCGCACTTTCCTTGACCACATCCCATTTGCTGTCGGCAATATTTTCGTATTCATCCAATTTTGCAGATAAATTATCTCTGATGCCTTTTAAATTATCCAACTGTTCCCGATACGCATCTCTTGCATCATCTGTAATTTCACCGGCTTTATCTTCCAGTTTAGAGATATAATCGGTCAATTCATCCAGCACATTACGCGTTTTTTGTTTGAATTCTTCTTTCTTCATTGTGTAGGGTATTAATATTCAACTTCAATGAATAAACATTTTGTGCCGTGATTGGTTCAACAGAGACGCGCAATTGATTTGATATTGGCGGATGAAGATGCGATAATGCAGGTCGATGCATGGAAACATTGCAGCAAAGAGACAATTCGGGAAGTAAATTTATCAAAAACATGCGAATAGAGATGACAAGAAGTCAGCAAAACGAAGGAAAAAGCGTATCTTTGCAACTTAAGTCAGGAAAATAGTATGTTGAATATTGTAATTTTTGGGGCTCCCGGATCAGGAAAAGGAACCCAGAGTGAGAAGCTGATCGAGAAGTATGGTTTGAAACATGTTTCTACAGGCGATTTATTGCGTGCAGAGATAAACGGTAATACCGGGTTAGGACATATGGCAGACGCTTACATTGCCAAGGGGCAGCTGGTACCCGATGAAGTGATGATTGGCATGCTGGAAGAGTTGGTGAAGAAAAATCATCTTGTAAAGGGTTTCATTTTCGATGGTTTTCCGAGGACCCTCGCACAGGGTAAAGCACTGGATGCCATGTTGGAGAGACACGGAAAGAAGGTGTCTGTGGTGCTGAGCCTGGAGGTGGAAGACGGAGAATTGATTGACCGTCTGTTAAAACGGGGAGAGATATCGGGACGGACAGATGACAACAGGGAAACCATCGAATCCCGTCTTCGGGTATATTATGACCAGACTGCACCGTTGAAAGATTTTTACAGTGCACAGGGCAAGTTGGTGAGAATACCCGGACAAGGCTCCATCGATGATATCTTTGCATCGATCGAAACCATTATAGACAGGATCATCACATAAACCATGGCAGAAACAAATTTCGTTGACTATGTAAAGATATTTTGCCGCTCCGGAAAGGGCGGACGCGGATCTGCCCATTTCCGCCGGGAGAAATATATCCCCAAAGGGGGGCCCGACGGTGGCGATGGCGGTGAGGGCGGGAGCATTATCCTGCGCGGTAATCGCAATTATTGGACGTTGCTGCATCTTCGTTATCAGCGACATATTTTCGCTGAGCATGGCGAAGGTGGTTCCAAGGCTCAACGTTCCGGGAAAAAAGGAGAAAGCCGGATTATCGACGTCCCCTGCGGTACCGTAGCCTACGATGCACTTACAGGTGAATATCTGTGTGACATTACCGATGACGGACAGGAAGTAATCCTTCTGAAAGGAGGTCGCGGCGGTCAGGGAAATCAACATTTCAAGACAGCCACGAACCAGGCACCCCGTTATGCGCAGCCCGGCGAACCTTACGAAGAGCGGTGGGTGATTCTGGAACTGAAACTTTTGGCAGATGTGGGGTTGGTAGGTTTTCCCAACGCCGGAAAGTCGACCCTGCTCTCGGTGGTATCCGCCGCGAAACCGAAGATTGCCAATTACCCGTTTACTACGCTCGAGCCAAATCTGGGCATCGTCGCTTATCGGGACGGGAAATCG
>JBDKRY010000161.1:0-9673 GCA_039683155.1 Proteiniphilum sp. | reverse complement strand
TATTATTAACCATGAGAATCGTCTTTTTTTATCCGAAAAAGAGATAGGCCACGAAAATGGCTGTAATCACCCCGGCTAAATCAGCCAAAAGCGCATAGGGAACGGTGTAGCGCGAATTTTTGATGTTCACGGAACCGTAATAAACAGCTACAATATAGAAGGTAGTATCGGTAGCTCCCTGCATCACCGCAGACAATCTGCCCGCGAAAGAGTCAGCCCCGAAAGTTTTCATCGTGTCAATCATCATTCCCCGGGCGCCACTGCCACTTAACGGTTTCATCAGGGCGGTAGGCATCCCGTCCACCCATGGGGTATCCATGCCGGTGAGTGCGACCAGGTCGCGCAGGCCTTACATCAGAAAATCCATGGCCCCCGATGCCCGGAATACACCTATTCCCACCAGAATAGCGATCAGGAAGGGAATGATGGAAACGGCCGTTTTAAAACCATCTTTTGCCCCGTCGATGAACGCTTCGAAGACGTTGATTTTTCGACGCAGCGCCTTCACGATAAAGAGGAAGATAATGGAGAACAGGATGATGTTCGCTGCGAGGCTTGAGACGATATTGATTTTTTCCTGTGGCATCGATTGAAAAACCAGTATTGTTCCGGCAATAATAGCTGCCATGGCAAGTATAAAACCAATGATAGAGCGTTGAAGAATATTGATACCCTGCTTCAGACAGACAGCAATCATTCCCACGAGTGTGGCGACAAACGTAGCAATCATGATGGGGATAAAGACATCGGCGGGATTCGCAGCTCCCAACTGTGCGCGGTAGACCATCACGGTGACGGGAATGAGCGTCAGTCCTGAAGCGTTCAGCACCAAAAACATGATCATGGGGTTCGAAGCCTCATCTTTCTTTGTGTTGATTTCCTGCAACTGCTGCATCGCCTTCAACCCGAAGGGAGTGGCAGCATTGTCGAGTCCCAGCATGTTGGCTGATATGTTCATCAGCATGGTTCCCGTAGCGGGATGGTTTTTGGGGATTTCGGGAAAAAGTTTGGAGAAGAGCGGTGCCACAGCCCTGGAGAACATTTCCACCATACCGCCACGTTCGCCTATCTTCATCACACCAAGCCATAGCGAGAGCACGCCCGTCAGGCCGAGAGATATTTCAAACCCTGTCCTGGCCGTGTCGTAGGTCGAGTTCATGATATCGGTGAAGACATGCACATCCCCAAAGAACAGGAGTTTTACCAATGCTACGATGAAGGCAATCAGAAAAAATGCAACCCAAATATAATTCAATACCATATGATGCCGAAGTCATGGATGAAAAAGATTTTCCATCGAAATAGTTCGGCCAAAGATACAATTAAATAGAAAAAGAGCAAGTGGAATTGCAACGAAAAGATGCGTATTATTCTGTCGTGCTGCGTGAGCATGTTCAGAAAGCTATTTCTCGCTATGGCAGAGCTCAAACACGTCAGGCTCATTTTGATACATAACCGGCGCTCGGCAATGGTTCAGGCAAACCGGACATTGCCCTCGCGTAACCGTAATTTTAGCATCACGAAATAGTATCCTCAGTGATGAAATTTACGAAAAATGTGTAACTTTAGCGGAAATTAAAGAACTGTAAATCAGATGAAGTGGAAAGACTTTTTGCATTATCAGCGGGGATCGAGACTTGCGGTGATCCTGTTGTTGATTCTGATTGTATTGACACTTATACTGAACAGCATACTCCTGTACAGAAACCCTGACGAGATCGTCATTTCACAGAACGACTCATTGATCCGGGAGTTCGATGCGTTCAGACGAACGTTAAAAGAGCGCGTTCCGGCTTCTTCTGAGACGGGTACCGATGAAGAGAGAGCCGAATTCTCACCCGGAAGCGTGAATCCTTCCCGGGAGATGACAACCCGTGAGAAAGAGGTACCGGGACGGCAGTTTACGCCCTATCCAGGGACGGAAAAGTTATCCGTCGGCGAAACAATTACCCTCAATGAAACCGACACTGCACAGTGGAAGAAGATACCCGGAATCGGGAGCTCCTATGCTTCCCGCATCGTCAGGTATAGAGAACTTTTGGGTGGTTACGTAAGACTGGAGCAGCTTTTGGAGGTATATGGCATGGACAATGAGCTGTACAACCGCATTGTGCCTTACATTTCATCCGATGCTAATTACCGGAAGATAAAAGTCAACGAACTGGAATTCAAAGAACTCTTAAGGCATCCTTACCTGAATTACAAGCAGGTGCAGGCCATCGTCAATCTGCGCAGAAGAAAAGGCAATATTGTTTCCATCAACGAGCTGGGCATGCTCGATGAATTCACCTCAGAGGATATCTATCGGCTGGAGCCCTATCTGGAGTTTTAGCAGTTTTTTTTAGTTCGTGGCAGGTGTTGTAAACGCTGCTCTGAAGCCGCCTCTTTGGTGGTTTTGGAGATGTCAACTATCGAATGGCTTTACTTCTCAAGGGCTGCGATACTATCCTTCAACGAGGCGATTTTGCTTTCGGCATCAGCCAGCTTCTTTCGTTCATTCTCCACGATCTCCGGTTTAGCGTTCTGCAGGAACCGTTCGTTGCCCAGCTTCCTGCGTACCGACAATAGGAAGCCTTCGGTGTACTCCAGCTCAGCTTTCATCTTCTGCCGTTCTGCCCCCACATCCATCTTGTCTGCCAGGGGCACGGAATACTCGGTGGTACCCACCATGAATCCTGCTGCACCGGCCTGTTTTTCAGAAACAGGAGAGAAGAAGGACAAATTGCACATCTTGGTTATTACGCTGCGGAATTTGTCAGCTTCACCACCCACAACCTGCAATTCCAGGGTATCTTTCTGGGGGATGTTTTTTTCCAGCCGGATGGTGCGTACTCCGGCGATTACCTGCTTCACCTGTTCAAAGTCGGCCAGCAACGCTTTGTCGGTTACTCCATCCTTTGGCTGCAACGCCGTCATGATGCTTTCGCCGGCTTTTCTTTCATACAGTGCCTGCCAGAGCTCTTCGGTGATAAAGGGCATAAAGGGATGTAGCAGGCGGAGCAGTGCATCGAAATAGGTCAGCGTCATCCGGTAGGTCTCGCTGTCGATGGGCTGCTGGTAGGCCGGCTTGATGATCTCCAGGTACCAGGAGGAGAATTCGTCCCAGAAAAGCTTATAGAGCAGCATCAACGCCTCGGAGATGCGGTACTTGGAGAAGAGATCATCCAGTTCGGTGATGGTTGCAGACAGCTTGCTGCCGAACCAGTCGATGGCAATTTTGGCTGCCTCCGGCTGCGGGATATTTTTATCGGCCTGCCATCCTTTGATCAGCCGGAAGGCGTTCCATATCTTGTTGTTGAAGTTGCGTCCCTGTTCGCAGAGGGTCTCATCGAAGAGCAGGTCGTTGCCCGCTGCGGAGGAGAGCAGCATACCCATGCGCACGCCATCGGCGCCGTAACGGTTCATCAGCTCAATGGGGTCGGGCGAGTTGCCCAGTTGCTTTGACATCTTGCGGCCCAGCTTGTCGCGGACGATGCCCGTGAAATAGACATTCCGGAAGCAGGGCTCATTCCGGTATTCGTATCCCGACATGATCATACGGGCCACCCAGAAGAAGATGATATCGGGTCCCGTCACCAGGTCACTGGTGGGGTAGTAGTAGTTGATATCGTCGTTCTCCGGATGCCGGATGCCGTCGAAAACGGAGATGGGCCAGAGCCACGACGAGAACCAGGTGTCGAGCACATCCTCATCCTGCTTCAACTCATCGATGGTGATCGGGTAGTCGACCATCTGTTTTGCTTTTTCGAATGCCGTTTCACGGGTCATTCCCACCACCACGCCTCCCTGTGGGAGGAAGTAAGCCGGGATGCGGTGTCCCCACCAGAGCTGGCGGCTGATGCACCAATCCTTGATGTTCTCCATCCAATGGCGGTAGATGTTCTTGTATTTCTCAGGGAAGAAACGGATGGTGTCGTTCTCCACCGCTTCGGCAGCCGGCTTAGCCAGCTTCTCCATCTTCAGGAACCACTGCATGGAGAGTTTCGGCTCAATGGCTTCGTCGGTACGTTCCGAGAAACCCACCTTGTTGGTGTAGGGCTCTGTCTTCTCCATCAATCCGGCAGCCCCCAGATCTTTTTCGATCTGTTTGCGCACGGCAAAGCGGTCCATACCGGCATACATCGCACCATGTTCGTTGAGCGTGCCGTCGGGATGGAAGATATCGATAGCGGGGAGGTTGTACTTTTCACCCAGCATATAGTCGTTCACATCGTGTGCCGGCGTCACCTTCAGGCAGCCGGTACCAAACGCGATATCCACGTAATCATCTTCGATCACCGGTATGACTCTGTTTATCAGCGGTACGATCACTTTTTTCCCCTTCAGGTGTGCATTCTTGGGGTCGTTCGGGTTGATGCACATCGCCGTATCGCCCATGATGGTCTCGGGACGGGTGGTGGCCACCACTGCATATCTTCCGTCAGGGTCTCCCTCGATCATGTATCGCAGGTAATAGAGCTTGCCGTTCACCTCCTTGTGGATCACCTCTTCATCGGAGAGGGCGGTGAGCGCTTTCGGGTCCCAGTTGACCATCCGTACGCCACGGTAGATCAATCCTTTTTCATATAGATCGCAAAAGACACGTAGCACGCTCTCTGATCGGACTTCATCCATGGTGAAAGCAGTCCTGTCCCAGTCGCACGACGCTCCCAGCTTTTTCAACTGCTGCAAGATGATCCCTCCGTGTTCGTGGGTCCATTCCCATGCATAGCGCAGGAACTCCTCGCGGGTAAGATCGGTTTTCTTTATTCCTTGTGAAGCCAGTTTGGCCACAACTTTCGCTTCGGTTGCGATGGAGGCATGATCGGTACCCGGCACCCAGCAGGCATTCTTACCCTGCATGCGTGCACGCCGTACCAGCACATCCTGAATGGTGTTGTTGAGCATATGGCCCATGTGCAGTACGCCCGTGACGTTGGGTGGCGGGATGACAATGGTATAGGGTTCACGTTCATCAGGCTCGGAGTGGAACAGTTTGTGCTCCATCCAGTAGCGGTACCACTTCTCTTCTACCTCTGCGGGGTTATATTTGCTTGCAATTTCCATAAGATGATCTAATTCAAGTGACCCTGGTCTCCCATTTATCAGCTTGAGGCATATTAGTTCTGTAAATGAAGTGCAAAAATACAAAAAATGCGCATCAATGCGCATTTGTTATCATCAAACAGACTCAGCATATTATCATTCCTCATAGAGAAGATAGCGCTTCCGTTGCTGTTTGAACTGTTCTACATCGCAAAACCACTTCTCTTTGATCTCTTCGGCCGACTTGCCGGCGATGATATCTGCACGGATATAGTCCACGCCGACCAGCTTTTCGAAGAAGGAGGTGAAGAACGTATCTCCCATGTGGAGGTTCCGGTAGGCGTCGATCAGGTAGGAGAGATCGAATCCATTTGCAATGATCTGCTCATCCGGCAGCCCGCGAAGATCTACCCCATAGCACTTTTGGTTGAGCAGCGGCGGGTTTTTGGCTCCCGGGACACTTCGGGGTGTAAAGGTGAAGTCTGATCCACGGTAATTGGGATGACCGTACACTTCAAAGGGGAAAGGAGTGCCCCGTCCCAGGCTCATCACCGTCCCCTCGAAGAGGCAGGTGGAGGGATAGAGGTAGATGGCGTGCATATTGGGCAGGTTGGGTGAGGGTGCAATGGGCAGCTCGTAACGGGTCTGGTGGGTGTAGTTTTCACAGGGGATGACGGTGAGGTCACATCTTCTTCCTTCCGGCAGCCATTTCTCACCGTTGATCATCAGCGCCAGCTCACCCAGCGTCATGCCGTGCACCACCGGGATGGGCAGCCAGCCGACACCCGACTTGTGCTTCATGTCGAGGATCGGCCCGTCTACGTACATGCCGTTGGGGTTGGGACGATCCAGCACGATCATCTTTTTACCGTGTTCCGCGCAGGCATCCATCAGGCGCGCCATGCTGGCGTAATAGGTGTAGAACCGCAGTCCCACATCCTGCAGGTCAAACAGCAGCACATCAAACGGCTCCATTTTGTCGGCCGACGGTTTACCGCTTCCGCTGCCGTAGAGCGACCAGATGGGGATTCCCGTTTTTTCATCCACCGAGCTGGACACATGCTCTCCGGCATCGGCGGTGCCGCGAAAACCATGCTCGGGCGAGAAGATACCCACTATGTTGAAATGATTCCTCTTCAGCAAATCCACCAGGTGCTCTTCCCCGGCCATCCCGGTCTGGTTGGTCATTACCGCCACCCGTTTTCCTTTCAACAGCGGAAAATAAGCATCGGTAAGTTCAGCACCTACCTTTACGGATACGTCATTTTGTGCGTGGATAAAAGCAGAAAACAAAATAATCGGCAGTAATAAATATTTTCTCATACCGTTGTAAACAAAGATGTAAATGGGAACACTTCCGTGGGCAGACTTGAAATATGAGGTTCTGTGTTGAAATACAGGGTTCCGTCTTGAAATACGTGGTTCCGTCTTGAAATGAACAGCTTGTCCTTATTCTTCTGTGGCTTTTTTTGCGTATTTCTGCATGTCGTGTAGTTGATCGAACTCCTCTTCGAGCAGTAACAGCTCTTTTTTAATTTCCATCAGCCTACTAATTGCTTCCGTCCGTTTTGCCTCGTCATCTTTTTTTGATTTCAGGGTCTGACGTGCGCCTTCCAATGTCATCCCCTTTTCTTTCACAAGATGATAGACGATCTCTATCTGCTGTATATCTTCCCGGGTATACTGGCGCGTACCTCCGGTCGTTTTCCTGGGTCTGATATTTTCGAATTCCTTCTCCCAGAAACGCAGCAGGGAGACATTGACCGCGAAATGGTCAGCTACTTCCTGGATGGAGTAAAAGAGACGCTTCTCATCGAATCGGATTGGTTTCTTTCGTTTACCCATAATTTTGGTTGTTAGTAGTCAGTAATCAGTTTTCAGTTCTTTAGGAGCAATCGATGTACCTGCCGCGGTATGGGGTTCCGTTTTCAGCGCTTCGTGAACTTTCAAAAATACTGTTTTCTGCAAGAAACGACAAATTTATTCGTCCTTCGCCGGGGCAGACGGTCTTATTTCTTTTTAACGATATAGATCAGAGAGCTCGATTGCTCCGGCTTGCGCAAAGATCGCAAAAAACCTGTTGCTCCCACCCGGAATGCTCTGCCATATTGTTTCCACAGGTTGCTGCCCTTGTACTTCTCACTCAGCATTGAAATATAGAAGGCATCAAAGGGCATGCGGTGCGTATCAATGATTTTCAGATGATGTTTGTTGAGCAGTTTTTCGATGGTGTCAGGGGAGAAATGCCAGAGATGCCGGGGTACATCGTATGCTGCCCAGAATGTTTGATAGAAGTGCGCGTCGTAAGCGTGGTGGTTGGGCAGCGCAATCACCACGGTGCCATCGGGAGTCAGGATCCCGTTCATCTTTTCCAGGCTTTCATTCAGCTTTTCCAGATGCTCCAGCACATGCCAGAGTGTGATCACGTTGAATGATGTGTCCGCCATATCAAAAAAACTTTTCTCATCCTTTACATCCAGCCCGAAATGGGTGATTGCATGCGTTCTTGCCAGGTCATTTTTCTCGATACCGGCAACGGTGAACCCTCTTTCTTTGGCAGCCTGCAGGAAGTAGCCGGTGCCGCATCCGATATCCAGCAGTCTTCTGTTTTGACTGTCGACGTACCGGTTGACCAGATTCATCTTTCGGGTCAGCATGTATCTCCTCATACGGTGATAGAGCTTGTTGATCAATCCTTTATTGCTATCTGAATGAGAGATATAGTCAGGCGAGTCATAATATTTTCCGATCGTATCCTCAGCGGGAAAATTGTTTGTAAAGCGAAAGCCGCACTTCCGGCAATCACACACAGGAAAAACCTCACCGCTTGAGAAGTGATCTGCAGCGTCAAAAACTTTTTTAAAATCCGGGCTGCCGCAAAGGGGACACTTTTCAATTTTTATCACCGACATATAATCTGATTAAACGTCCCAAAAGTACGACTATTCAAGGGAAAGACAAACTTTTTCTTCTTATTATCATACCCAGCCGGCCCGGCGAGTTTCGTTTGGGTTACACAAACGAAGGCTGCCGGTGGTTTTTATTCATACACTTGGGGATACGAAGTTTTTCGTTTATTTTTGCACTTTGTTTCGAACAAATAAAAAGGAGCAAAAAGTCGTGAGAAGATAATTGGGTAACCGAACACTCCCGATTAGGTAATCCGGTGCTCTGTTGCTCTTATTCCGAGCTTTATAATTTGTAACATATAATTTGTAACATAATTTGTATGATCACTTCCAAAGAGATTCGCCAGTCGTTCAAAGACTTTTTCCAATCGAAAGGACATCACATTGTGCCTTCGGCGCCGATGGTCATCAAGGACGATCCCACGCTGATGTTTACCAATGCCGGTATGAATCAGTTCAAGGACATCATCCTGGGAAATGTTCCCGTGAAATATCCGCGCGTGGCTGATTCTCAGAAATGTCTTCGCGTGAGCGGTAAGCACAACGATTTGGAAGAGGTGGGGCATGATACCTACCACCACACCATGTTCGAGATGCTGGGTAACTGGTCGTTCGGTGACTATTTCAAGAAGGAGGCGATCGAATGGGCATGGGAGTATCTTACCGAGGTACTTAAGCTGGATAAGGAGCGGCTGTATGTTACTGTCTTTGAAGGCGCCGCCGATGAAAACCTTGAGCGGGACGATGAGGCCGCCTCCTACTGGGAGCGATACCTGCCCAAAGAGCGGATTATAAACGGGAACAAGCACGATAATTTCTGGGAAATGGGAGATACAGGCCCTTGCGGACCCTGCTCCGAGATTCACATCGATATACGGGCCGAAAACGAACGGGCAGAAACAGACGGCCTCACACTGGTAAACCAAAGTCACCCCCAGGTCATCGAGATCTGGAATCTGGTCTTTATGCAATATAACCGCAAGGCCGACGGTTCGCTGGAGCCGCTGCCGGCGAAGGTAATCGACACCGGCATGGGATTTGAACGATTGTGTATGGCGGTACAGGGAAAGCTGTCGAACTACGACACCGATGTGTTTCAGCCCATTATCCGCCGGATAGGGGAGGGTTGCAACGCCACCTACGGCGAAGATGCCAGAAAAGATGTGGCCATGCGGGTCATCGCCGATCATGTGCGTACCATCGCTTTCTCTATTACCGATGGGCAGCTCCCTTCAAACGCAAAAGCCGGGTATGTAATACGTCGTATTCTGCGTCGTGCCGTCCGTTACGGGTACACCTTCCTTGGGATGCATGAACCGTTTATGTTTCGGCTTATTCCTGCTCTTCTCGAAGTAATGGGAGATGCTTATCCCGAACTGGAAGCCCAGCAAACGCTTATCGGGAAAGTGATGAAGGAGGAGGAGGAATCGTTCCTGCGCACCCTGGAGACCGGTATCAAACTGCTGGAGAAAAATCTCCCCGAAGCAGAGAACGGGGTATTGAGCGGCGAAGTGGCTTTCCAGCTCTACGATACCTATGGCTTTCCTGTTGACCTCACGGAGCTGATCCTGCGGGAACATAACATGCGGGTCGACCTGGCCGGATTCGATGCTGAGATGGAGAAACAGAAACAGCGGGCACGTAATGCCGCAGCCACCGAAACGGGCGACTGGACGCGTGTGCATGAGGGTGAGCCGGAGTTTGTGGGATACGACGAAACGGAAAGTTACGCGCAAATT
>JBDKRY010000160.1:0-4456 GCA_039683155.1 Proteiniphilum sp. | reverse complement strand
GGAAATTAATATTATATTGACGAAAGACATTTGTTCTTCCGCCAGGATAATTGTATGCCAAAACACAGAGAATATCTAAAGAAAGCTGTATAGAAACACTTTTATATAGGATTCTTATAGAATCATAGAGGATTTATATAGGAAATATAGGATTTTACAATAATTAAAACTAATCATTTTGAAAAAAAATACAACTTATGGATTTCAGGAGAAAAAAAATGGTAGTGCCAATCAATACTGATGATTACAATTTTAGCTGTGCCATAAAAAAAAACAAGTTTTCGACAAGTTTATCTGCCCAAAAGTGAGCTTTTTTCGATTTTTCGGGGAAAAAATAAGGATTCAGTTGTATCGGGAATCCTTTGCTGGTACATGTTTTTCGATGTGGTCCCACTTGGGCTTGAACCAAGGACTCCCTGATTATGAGTCAGGTGCTCTGACCAACTGAGCTATGGGACCTTTGTTTTTGATCGGTATCGATCAAAAAGCGGGTGCAATATTACTGCTTTTTCCGGAAAATACCAAATGAATTTCCTTCAAATCACCGGTTTCCTGTAAATATTGCGTCGGAGTGCATTGACGGCGTGGTAGCGGCACTTCATGCTTCATCACTACGTTGATGGTGGGATCCTGTTTACATCGCCGTAAATTTAACGATTTTATCATGGTCTGTCTGTGAAAAATACCACAAATGTGCTATTTCACCATTAAAAAACTACATTTACCTTTGTCACAAAAATAAATATTATACATTTTATGTCAGACATTACATTTCGCGTAAAAGCGCACAGCGAGAGCCCAACCAAGACCGTTGCGAAGGCAAGGGGTTTTGAGGCAATTATTGATGAACCCGAGGAACTGAACGGCACCAACGACGGTCCGAACCCGGTAGAATATACACTTATCGCCCTTTCGGGCTGTTTGAATGTGATGTGCCACCTTGTGGCCAAAGAGATGAATTTTACACTGAGGGGCGTAAAAATGAACCTGTCGGGTATCCTTGACCCGGATAAACATTTGGGTATGAAAACTGCCGAAAGAGCAGGATACAAACGGATCGAGGTAGAGATCATCCCCGATGCCGACGCCGATGCAGCGACCCTGGAACAATGGCACAAAACCATTGAAGAACGTTGCCCGGTAAGCGACAACCTTACCAACCCCACGCCGGTGCATATCACAGTGGGAAAGTAACAGACAAAAGGCAGCAAAAAGCTGCCTTTATCATTTTTTCCGGTTTGTTGGATTTGAAACCTGAAAATGTTTGCATAATATTTCCGGGTCTGTCCTGTTAAATGAACAACCCCGGGGCAGGCCCCGAGGTATCAAATAGACTTTATGAGTTGTTTCCGACCCAAGGGTCGGGGAATTAAACCACTTCAACATTAACCTCCGGTTCGATCCAGTCGCCGTTATCTTTGATCAGCCGGATCAGATGTTCCACTGCTTCTGCCTGCGGGATATTCTTCTCCACAAGCTGTTTTTTCCGATAGAGAGATATCTTCCCATGTTCGGCGCCCACATAGCCATAATCGGCATCGGCCATCTCTCCCGGCCCGTTCACAATACATCCCATTACCCCTATCTTCAGATGTTTGAGATGGGAAAAATGTTTCTGCACAAGCGCAACCGTTGTTTGCAGGTCGAAGAGTGTTCTTCCGCAACCCGGGCAGGAGATAAATTCAGTTTTGCTGGTGCGTACACGTGCGGCCTGCAGGATACCGAAAGCATAGGCATCGATATCGGCAATATCGATCTTTCCATCGTTGCTGAGCATGATTCCATTGCCAAAGCCGTCTAAAAGTACTGTTCCAAAATCCACTCCTCCTTTTAGCTGGATATCTTCCGCCTCATCTTCGGCATAACTCCGTTGCAGCACTACCGGGACACGACAGTCCGCATGCAGCAGGGCGTGGAAAAATGCCCGTTGCTCTCCTACTCCGTTCTGATGATCAGTCGTGAGAATAACGACTACTTTCGGCGTATCTTTCAACAGGGAGATCACCTCATCTGTCAGTTGCGGGTAGGATAGGCGAAGGAACTTCACTTCCGCAGAGCACTCCCGCAGGTTATCGACCCCGGCAAGCGTAAATAGCGGATAATGATCGATTTTATTTTCCCAATGCGGAAAGTCCACAATCGACTTCATTCCTTTCGGAAAGTTATCGGGAATGCGACTTCCCGTATATATGTAATCCGGGATGAAATGAGGATTGACAGACATGTCGTCGATCCTGCTTCTGTCGGAGATCACTACCGGAAGAAACTCACCGCCGATGTTCCATACCGCATCGGTTTCGCGCCTGTCGGTGGAGAAAGGTGAAAAGCCGGGGAATTGTTTCCCTTCAATAGGCTGATGATTTTGCCGCTGCATCACATAGTCCACCAGCTTCCGTGCTACCGGCACCTCCGCTTCGGGGTCTTCGCTCAGCGAAACACGGATGGTGTCGCCTAACCCGTCGCTCAACAGCGCTCCGATACCTACGGCCGATTTCATGCGTCCGTCCTCGCCGTTTCCGGCTTCGGTCACACCCAGATGGAGCGGGAAGTGCATATCCTCCTTATCCATCGTAGCTACCAGTAAACGCACCGCTTTGGTCATCAGCAGCGTGTTGGAGGCCTTCATTGATATCACGATGTCTTTAAAACCTTCATCCACCGCGATACGGAGATACTCCATGCAGGACTCCACCATCCCCTCGGGTGTGTCGCCGTAGCGGGTCATGATACGATCCGAGAGCGATCCGTGGTTCACGCCGATGCGCACAGCTGTGCCGTGTTCCTTGCAGATCTGCAGAAAGGGAACCACTTTGGTTCGTATCTTCTCCAATTCCGCTGCATACTCCTCGTCGGTGTATTCCACCTCGGCAAAGGTTTTCTGCTTATCCACATAATTACCGGGATTGATCCGCACTTTCTCGGCAATGGTCGCGGCAACCTCCGCTGCACGCGGATTGAAATGAATATCTGCCGACAAGGGTGTCGTGTAACCTTTCTCTCTCAGTTGCCGGTGAATCTCCCGCAAGTTATTCGCTTCGCGTACCCCCTGCGTGGTTAAACGAATCAGGTCTGCCCCGGCAGCGATGATCCGTTCACATTGTGCCACACTGGCTTCCGTGTCGAGTGTGTTGGTATTGGTCATTGTCTGTATCACAACCGGATGATTGCCTCCCATCGTGATGTTTCCGACCTGCACATCAAGGGTGGGGCGCCGTGTATAGTTGAAAAAATCCATATTATTGCCGATTATTTATTCAAAGGTAACACTTCTATCCAATATCCGTCGGGGTCGATGATAAAATAAAGTCCCATCTCCGTGTTTTCGTAACAGACACATCCCATCTCTTTGTGGAAGGCCCTCGTTTCATCGTAGTCACCATCCACACGTAAACACAGATGCTGTTCATTATCTCCCATATTATAAGCCGGTCCCAGTCCCTGAGCCAGGTAAGTTCAAGGGTGAAGCCTGTTACCCCATCCCCCAGATATACCAGAATGAAGGATCCGTCAGATGCCTCTTTCCTTCGTACCTCTTTCATTCCCAATGCCTTGTTGTAGAATTGAATACTTTTTCCCAGATCGAACACATTGATGTTATAGTGATCGAACCTTGCTTTTATTTCCATATTTTTTGATTTAAATTGATTCAGATTGAATGAGATTTACCCAGCCTCCTGGTGAATTGAATTTTAGAGCGTGTAAGACTGGCCCGGGTGAGACAGTGGCAGAAACTTACAGCCATATTTCGCAGCAATCTCACCGAACCCGTTTGCTTTGTCGTATTGTTCGCCAAAGTGCATCGGCAAAAAGTAAACTGTTTCTATGCGCGACACAAATTGCTCCGCCCCACGCATATAATCCTTTCCTAAGCGGGGATCCACCGGGAACATGGCTACCTGCAGGCGATCTGATTTTTCAGACAACAATTCCAGTTCACACAAAAAATTATTCTCCGACGTGAGTGCCTCCGCTTTGCCCACCTCCTCCTTCCAATGCCAATTGTTTAAATCTCCGGCATGAAAAAACAACTGATTGTTATATCCGAGTAAAAAAGATCCCCCGGCATCTGTAGATCCAAAAGCTTTTATGGTAAGACGATGATCCGCGAAGACATCCTCTTTCCTGAGATAATGCACATCAGCATCCGTCTTCCCGCTCTGTGCCAGTTCGTATGAAAAAATATACGTAATATTCTCTTTTCGTTGCTTCCAGACCAATATTTCAGGATTAAAATGGTCTGGGTGAGAGTGCGTACAAAGCACGTACAGATCTTCTCCTTTGTGGAGCAGGTAATCTTTCACCCAGTTTTTACCATCTTCACGGAGTGCATCTTTATAATAATCGAAAATCACGGAAAATCCGTCGAATTCGATCAGATAACAGCTGTGATAAATATATGTAATTGTCATAATGAATAAACCTATCATTAAAACAACCAGCCGGCAAAATGTTCAAA
>JBDKRY010000159.1:0-2447 GCA_039683155.1 Proteiniphilum sp. | reverse complement strand
CACGGCAGCCGGACGACCGTCGTGCATGTGCGTATAAGCAGGCACCAATGCCTTAGCACGATGGATATCGGTTTTCAGCACATCGGTCACGCCTTCAAAATTATCCAGAATCTGATAACCGTACCAGTAGCAGTTGCCGTGTACAAAAGCCATTACGCGCGAAAGCCTGATTTAGGCATACAGTTCATTTTTATCGATACTTCGTTTCAGGTCCTGACCAATGTAAAGATGCCGCTGATAATTGTGTGCATTCCACCAGTTCAACAACGTCGTATAATCGGCGGCACTGTGTCCTGTTTCCCAATAAAGCTGCGGCAGGTTATAATCGATCCATCCTTTCTCCACCCACAGTTTGATATCGGCATAGAGGTCGTCGTAGTTCTGCAGTCCGTTTGTATCACTTCCATCGGGATCGTTCCGCTTGTTGCGATAGATACCAAAGGGACTGATACCGAAACGCACCCACGGCTTTGTGCCCGCGATGGTATATTTAATCTGTTGAATCAGCAGGTTCACGTTGTTGCGGCGCCAGTCGCCCCGCTGCGAGAGAGAGAAACCCTGCGAAGCCGCATACATTTGGAAGCTTTTATCATCGGGAAAAGGGGTACCTGTAATGGGGTACGGGTAGAAATAATCATCCATGTGGATCGCATCTACATCGTACCGGGAAACAATATCCTGCACCACCTCGCAAATAAAACCCCTGTTTTCGGGCAGTCCCGGATCAAAAAAAAGTTGATTCCCGTACTGTACAAACCTTTCGGGGTTTCTCCAGTAGATGTGATGCTCCGCAAGGCGATTGTTCAGATTCGTTTTCACCCGGTAGGGATTGAGCCAGGCATGTAACTCCATTCCCCTCCGGTGGCACTCTTCGATAATGAAAGAGAGCGGATCGAAGGAGGGATCATCGGGTGCTTTGCCCTGTTCCCCGGTAAGGAAACGGCTCCATGGCTCCAGTTCCGATTTGTAAAAAGCATCAGCTTCAGGGCGTATCTGGAAGATGACAGCATTGATGCCGGCCTCATCCAGTTTGCGCACCATGTCGGAAAGATAATGTTTCATGGCGGCACTGTTCATCTGCCGGTAACGGGATTGACCGACGGTCTGTATCCACGCACCGCGAAATTCCCGTTTGGGTGTGGCATCGGGCTGCCGCGTAAGCGTGGTTTTCGGGGAGCCGCAAGCCACAAAAAAAAGAACTGCAAAAAAGAAAAAAAATGACCGGATGACCCTTTTCATACGTTGTATTGGATGGAAATTTTATCAGGGAATGAAAATATAATTATCGCTCCCGAGCAACTGTTCGGCCAGTTGTTGTTTCGGATAAACCACAATGCGACTGAAATGCGGAAAACGATTTTCTAACCGACCAGGCATACTTTCCAATACCGGGATATGAGAAATATACCCGCTGTGGGCAGAGATGAGGATGATTAAATCATCTTTTCTGATCTGATCACCACAGGACAAGGGATTATCCCAATCATAAAAGGGTTGTAAAATGAAGGTACCCGTTTTTTTCTGACCTGAGATGATCTTCTGCGTATCGGGATGACCCAGATGTAGCACCGGGATAGAGAGCTCCGAAGAGAGCTTGGTAACTTTGCTTACCCACATTTCAAAGCCTTCCTCTTTTTCGGCCAGGGGAGGTGAGATGACCACGATCCGCTTGTGGCTGATCAGGCTCTGTTCCACATGACACACCCACAGGTTTTTATCCATATACTTGATGATCATTTCGATTTTCTCCCCCAGCAGTTTATCCCATAAACCGGCTTTACCCGGCCAGCCGAGGATTACCAAATCGGACATTGTTTCACGGGCTATTCTTATAATACCGTCCGCAGGATTATGATCAATGGTCGTGATAATGTCCACATTCACTTCGGCCGCCTTTGCAGTGGACACAAATTCCTGCAGTTTCTTCCGGAAATTGACGATATTCTTTTCAGCTTCCTCGTTGTTGGGCACGACTCCCAGCAGTGAAACAGGGTTAACCGATTTCTTGTCCTTCAGCAACAAGGCGAGATGAACATGATTACCGATATTGGTCGGATTGGCGATGGGCACCAGAATCTTCTCTTCTGCAAAATGCCCCATTGAGGAAGGCGACAACGGTGCATTTTCCTCACTGATGGCAATCTTCCGTGCCGACCGCTGCGTTAAGACAGAAGCCACAATGCAGGTCAGCAGGATAAGGATGATGGTTCCGTTCAGAATATATTCATCCAGAATACCGGCTCTGTATCCAACAAGAATAATAGCCAGTGTGGCTGCAGCGTGCGAACTGCTCAGCCCGAAAATAAGTGTTCTCTGGACAGCCGAATAGCGGAATGTTTTTTGGGTAGCCAGTGCTGCAAGCCATTTTCCTGTTAACGCCACAAGGGTGAGCGTCACGGCCACAATGAGGGTGCGCGGGCCATCGAGCACGACGGAAATATCAACCA
>JBDKRY010000158.1:0-8236 GCA_039683155.1 Proteiniphilum sp. | reverse complement strand
TCGACAGGTGTCGTGACTGACAACAATGGCAATTTTACTATTACAGCTCCTTCCACAGGTACACTGATTATTTCCTATGTAGGATACGTGACGCAGGAAGTTCCCGTTCGCTCGAACGTAAGGATTGTTTTGGTTCCAGATTCTGAAATGTTGGAAGAAGTCGTTATTACTGGTGAGTTTGGGATAAAACGTGTTGCCCGTTCAGTGGGATCGGCGGTACAGAATGTGAAAGCATCCGATATCATCGATTCGGGAAGAGATAATTTCGTTTCAGCATTACAGGGTCGTGTTTCAGGAATGAATGTTACTTCTACAGGAGGTGCTCCTGGATCATCAACAACGGTTGTGTTAAGAAATATTACTTCCATCTCGGGCAATAATCAGCCTTTGTATGTAATTGATGGCGTTCCGATGAATAATTCCACTTTTGATCCGATCAACATGTGGATCGGGGGAACTGAGAGATATTCTGTTCGAAATCTTGACTTTGCATCGAGAGGAAATGATCTCAATCCTCAGGATATTGAATCCATGACGGTGCTGAAAGGTGCGGCAGCTGCTGCTTTATATGGTTCTGATGCATCCAATGGAGCGATCATCATCACAACCAAAAAAGGACAGGCAGGAAAGGGACGCATTCAGTACAGCAACTCCTTTCGTTGGGATAAAGCATATGGTTTTCCTGAAATGCAGGACAAATATGCCAATGGGGCATATGGCACGACCAATTATTATTATACCAGCAGATTTGGAGGATTATATCCCCCGGGAATGAAATTGTACGATAATGTGGATGCGGTTATGCAGACCGGGTTCGTGAACAAACACAATATATCTGTCGACGGCGGCAGCGAAAGGGCTACCATACGTGCAAGTATGTCTTACTTAGACCAGGTTGGCGTGGTGAAAACAACCGATTATTCCAGGTTGAATCTCTCCCTGTCGGGACAGGCCAAAATAACCGACTGGTTTGATTTTGAAGGATCCATGCAGTATACAAATACCAACAATACGAAAGCATTGAGAGGAACCGATGGACCTCTTTACAGGGCAATGCTCTGGCCCATGGTCGATGACATGTCGAATTATCTGGATGCTGACGGTGCACACATGAGGTACCCGGATTACTATGTTGATACGGATTTACTGAATCCTCTCTTCGCGATGTACCGTAACAAGTATTTCGACAAATCAGACAGGTTTATCAGCAACATAGCTGCTACCCTGTTTCCTATGGAGAATCTCTTCGTAAGGGCACAGATAGGCTGGGACGTTGGTATGCAGACATTCGAAACATCGCTGCATCCCTATTACGAAGCCAACAATGGTGGTGTGGGTGATTATCGTATTTCTCAATCTAACTTCTCTGATCCTACTCTCAATATCATCACCGGCTACAATACTTCATTTTTGAATGAGGACTTAACCTTTAGTGCTCAGCTTGGGTATCATCAGCAGGAGAACGGAGTGATTCGTTTAACGACCATGGGATCTAAATTTAAGGTTATTGATTTTCAATCAATCAATAATACAGACCCGGCAACCATTACTTCTGCCCAGAGAAATACAAAAAGAAGAATTCAAGCCTTGTCTGCTCAATTTGAGTTTGGTTATAAGAACATGGCTTTTATTACATTGAGGGGGAGAAATGACTGGTCATCTACATTGCCTAAGCAAAATAACAGATATTTCTATCCTGCCATGGAGTTGTCATTCATTCCTACTGACCTGGCATTCCTGAAAGAAAATCAATATCTAAACTATTTGAAATTAAGAGGCTCTATTGCCCGGGTCGGCAAGGATGCAGGCCCTCTGGAAATAAATCCGGAGCTGATCCCGACCGAGCTGACTGGCGGCGGATACAAATACGGATTTACGGGACCAAACAAAAATCTCAAACCTGAGATGACCACCTCGAAAGAGATCGGGTTCGATACCCGTCTGCTTAACGACCGGGTGAATGCTGACTTCACCTATTTTGCCACCCATTGCGCGGACCAGATCGTAAAGGGATTTAGGTTGAGTTATGCAACCGGATTCATTTTGAACAACATGAATGTGGGTACCTTTGATACCTGGGGATGGGAAGCCCACATCGACGGGGATATAATCCGTGCTCAGAACGGACTGATATGGAATGTAGGACTGAACATGTCGCATGTACAATCTGAGGTGGTTTCGCTACCCGAGAATGTAACTGAATATTACAATCCTTATACCTGGAATTCAGGCAATATACGTAATGGAATTATGGTGGGATATCCCATCACCACACTCACCGGAAGAGCCTACGAAAGAAATGATGCCGGAGAAGTGCTGATCAGCCCTACCACCGGTCTGCCGGTTGTCTCTCCGCAATGGAGTGTGATTGGAGACAGGGAACCAAAATACAGATTTGGGATTACAACAAGCCTGAGTTACAAAGAATTTTATCTCTCGGCCATGTTCTCCGGAAGGTACGGGGCAACAGTGGTGAACGGTACAAAACGATCGATGATGACAAGCGGTACAAGCTGGGAATCGGTTGACCTGAGAGAGAGCAAGCCGGTAATTTTTAACGGTGTGTTGAAAGATGGCAATGAAAACACGGATAATCCGACCAGGAATAATATCGCTGTTGATTACAGTGCTTATGGAACATCCATTTACGGAGGCGGCGACGAAGACTGGCTGGAAAAGGATGTGAACTATCTGCGTCTGCAGGAACTGAGGATTTCCTACAGGATTCCTGCCAGATTGTTGAGCAAAAGCAACCTGATTTCAAATGCCAATATTTTTGTTGCCGGTAACGATTTAATGACATGGACCAATTACTCAGGAATTGATGCTGTTGGAAATACAGTCTCCGCGGCTGCCGGAGGTACAGGTGGTGAAGGATACGATGTGTGGTCGCTGCCTAATCCGCGGAGTGTATCGGTTGGTTTTAGTATTACAGTCAATTAATAAACAAGTTGTATGAAAAAAATAATATTCTATTTCACAACCCTGTTTCTTCTGATCACAAGCTGCGAAGAATATCTGGATGTCAATAAAAATGTAGATGCCCCCGATTACGTGGAAGGTTACCTCTATCTGGCTGGTATCACGCAACAGTATCAGGGAATTTATTGGGATATAAGGGCTATCGCCCCCATGACGCAAATGATGGGAACTACATCCTACACAAGCTTTGCCGATCATTACTACAGTGAAGGAAGTGATGCCGGGGGTGAGATTTGGCGTCTTGTCTACTGGAATCAGGGGATGAACCTCGAAAATATGATCAATCAGTCGTTGGAGGCAGAGGAGTGGACGCTGGCCGGCATCGGCTATGCGATCAAGGCTTTCTCCTGGGATATGCTGACGAAAGTACATGCTGAATTACCGATGAAAGATGCCTTCGTGGAAGAACTGCTGTCACACAATTACGATTACCAGAAGGATATCTACCCACAGGTGCGGGAATGGGCCTACAAAGCGATTGAATTGCTGGAGACACCGGACAGTCATGAATATGGTTCCAGGATCAGCGGCAATGATTATATTTATGGAGGAGACACCGATAAGTGGATCAAATTTGCCTATGCTGTGCTGGTACGAAACCTCTCTTCCCTTTCGAACAAATCGAATTTTGTGACTGATTATGCACCAGAGCTGCTGGATTGCGCCGCCAAATCGTTCCAGACGCCCGAGGATGACGCCGTGGTAAAGATTGCAGGAGGGTCACAACAGGCACCCTACAGCGGCTATAACAATTTCTGGGGAACGGCAAGGGGTAATCTCTCCTATTCCTATTTTCAGCATGAGTATGCTGTGCAGCTGTTTACAGGTACGGTTCCAAAATATGATGAATCTACCGGTGAGAAGATAAGAACAGAGAACAACAATTATTACCCCTATGCCCTTGCTGATAAACAGATTATCTGTGATACATTGCTGGATGTCCCCGGACATTATGACCCCCGGGTGGCCGTAAAATTATCCACGGCCTCAAACCCGATGTATGAAGATATTGACAATGTGGACAGTGTGAAGAACTATCGTTATTATGGCGGATCATTTACCGGTGCTTCCGGACCCATTGGTACCGCACCCTCTTTTTACGGCAGAAACAGAACATCGCAATATCCGACTCCTGAAAACCCTATCACATCGCATGACGGCATAGGAAAATGGATATATCGTGACAATGCACCTTATATCCTAACCACCTGTGCAGAGGTGAAATTCTGTCTGGCGGAAGCTCTCTGGAAAATGAACCGGAAAGCGGAAGCACTGGAAGCCTTCAAGGAGGCTGTAAAGGCAGACATCGGGTTCACAGCGAAATATATCTATCCCGGGAAAGAGGGAGTAGCCCAGGGAGGAGATAAAATAACGGTCAGCGTGTTTAATAGTCTGGCACAGGAATACATCGCCGGTCCCTACGTAGAAGGGTTAACCTTGGCCGATTTCAGCCTCTCACACATCATGATGCAGAAGTTTGTGGCATTGTATCCGTGGGGAGCTCCTGAGGTGTGGGTCGATCAAAGAAAGTATCATTACGATGTAGCTTTTTCAGGGGAATATCCTTCTAAAGGAAATGGCTGGGATGAGACACAGGTAGAGCAGAAATGGGATTCTGATCCCAGCAAAATATATAAAGGACTCTATTTAAGTCCGGCACAGGTGCTGCATCGTAAAAGACCATACAATGTGAAGAATGAAGGATCTCCTGCCTACAGGATCAGGCCCCGTTATAATTCCGAGTATATGTGGAATTTAAAATCGCTGGAGAAGCTGACGCCTATTCCGGGTACAGCGGATAATTACCATACATCCATTCCCTGGTTCGCCTATCCCGGTGAGTTACCTCAATAAAGTGATATCAATTAAATTTAGCATATTATGAAGCATTTAAAATATATTTCTTTTATCCTCCTGATAGGATTGATATCGTGCGATAAGCATGTCATTGAATACGATACGGAAACGGTATCAGGGGTTGCTGAGTTTCAACTTCATTATGTTGTACCGGTCACTTCCAACGCCGTCAATAATATTTACAAGGTTGAAGTTAATGATCAGCTTTATGCAAATGATCAATCGGTATTAAGTACTTACAACGCCATCCCGAATGGATCTGTAGGACGTTTTTATACTACCACAACTGGTACAAATAACATTAAATTGTACAAAGGAACTGATCTGGAATTGGTTTACAACCAGAATATCACCTTAACGGAGGGCAAACAAAATATTTTCGTGTATGACTTTGATGAACCTCCCATCGTTTTTGACAACGGATTCCCCTATGAGGCTAATATCACGGAATATTCGGATACCACTGCATGGATTAAGTTCTATAATTTCCTTTATGAAAGCGGGGATCAGCCGACGAACCTCAAGCTGCAATATCAGTATCAGTATCCGATTGAATACAATGAAAAGGGAGTCGTGATTCGTAAAAGTGAATGGACCAATCTGGGATCACCAGTCTCCTTTGGTGAAACAACAGGCTGGATGCCCGTGATTGTACACAAGAGCGTACCCATCTCATCCGGATATGCCCGTCTCGATTATAAGATAAAGGTGATCGATGCGAACGGGAATGATACCGGTGATTTGCAGATCATGAACTCCAGCAACAATTTTGTGAATTATTCAGACTGGTGGACAGCGTATGTGGGAAGGCGATATCATCATACGATTTCTGGTATGAGAGCTGCAAAACCCACTTCTGCGGTAAGAGTGTTTACTGCCCTTTAAATTACCTGAATGAAAAGAGAGAGCAGATGCTCCCTCTTTTCATTTAAAGAATTGCATTATATGATGAAACTGAGCAAAGGAATCCTTTTTTCCCCGCTTGTGATAATTTTTATTCATGCATGCAGTATTTCTCAAAATGTACTTCCTGTACATGACATTAATTTACCGAATCGTCCTCCTGGTGCTGTCAATGGATCTGAATTTTATGCAAAATCTTTGGATTTAAACCTTGAGGAGCGTGAGGAGCAGATCGTTAAAGAGATCACTTCCGGGAATTTTCCTGATTTTATGCGAAATTGGGTGCGAATTAACTGTTCCATCGGCACAAAGGATGGAAAAAATATTGCTGCTTTTTACTATGTGATGCCAGATTATTTAATGATAGGGAGTGATGATGATTTTTTCAGAGTACCCATGACACCCCAATCTGCACAGAAGATTGCTGATATCTTTGGTTGTTTTCTCACCACAAGCAAAATATGTGACGATATTTTTGATGCTGCAGTTGTTAAATTGGAGCCGTTTCCTCTCACACAAAACAGGGATTCATTTACAACTTTTTATCTGCATAATCAGATTATTGAAAAACAAAGGAAAGGGGAAAAAGGATTGATAGCAGGAATCAAGAAAGATGTGATTATAAGCTCAGCTGTAAGACAGGATCGACTGCCCAATAGAGTTGCAATTTACGGGTGGCATCAGCCTGACGGTAATCCCATTCAACCAGTCTATGCCGGACACGTTGATTGGTATGTCGATTACAGTCATGGAATCAGACTCGTCCACCGGATAATATATGTGAATAATCAGCCCACCGATTATAAAGATGTTTTGAGGAATCCCGATTTAAAACAGTTGCTTTCGAACGAAACGGGTGTGATGGATTTTTTTGCGTACCCTTATTAATTTACTGATGTTTCGCAGTTAAAAAAGAGGTTGATAATCAAAGAATAAAAGAATAAAAAAGCAGCATATTTTAGCTAATATATCATTGAAAATGATTATCTTAGCAACTGGAAACAAACCAATAAAATATGCTGCAGGACAAAGATATTAAAAAGATTCAAGAGTTGCAAGCGGACTTTACCCCCTCGAGGGTTTCCGCTGATGATATTTTCAGCCGCTTCAAGGCGTTGAAGCTAAGTGAGTGCTTCTCGGAGTTCAATTTTTTCAAGCGTCGCGGGTATGACTTTAAAATGGTCCTGGCCATACTGGTCTCCATGGTGGTCAGCCCGGACAAGACAGTCAACTCCTACCTGAACAGCCCCACCGGAGAAGGATCCTCCATGGGAAAGGATGTGTTCTATCGTCTAAAGAACAGCCCCTTTATATGCTGGAGAATGCTTATGTGGCATCTCGTGCATCGTTTTCTGAAGGTGACGTCCGAAGATAGTGATGTAGATGATAGTTCCTCCCGTTACCTGATCTTCGATGACACCACCCTGTCTAAAACCGGCAAGCGTATAGAGAAGATTGGGAAGGTATGGGATCATGTAACAAACAGCTATGTGCTTGGATTCAAACTGTTGGTAATGATGTACTGGGACGGTAAGTCCTCCATACCCTTGGATTTCAGTCTTCACCGGGAGAAAGGGAAGAAGGATGAACACCTGTTTGGTATGACCAGAAAAGAACTCAAAAGGCAGTACAGCTGCAAGCGTATCAAGGACTCCTACACGGCTAAACGTGTGGAAGAGTTGGACACGAACAAGATTCAGATGGTTCTGCGGATGTTCTTCACGGCCATTTATCGGGGGCTTCGTATTGATTACGTTCTGGTAGACAGCTGGTTTACCTGCGATGCGTTGATACAGGCTATCCGGAGTGTGAAGAATCAAACGGTTCACCTGATTGGGATGTACAAGTTTGCAAAGACTAAGTTTGAATACCAGGGTAAGAGCCTGACCCACGCCCAGATCAACAATATATTGGGCAAACCCAGGCGCTGCCGTTCTCTGGGTTACCAGTACAAGCAAGCTAAGGTGATGTACCAGGGTGTTGAGATCTGTCTTTTCTTTAGCCGACGGGGCAAACGTGACAACTGGAAAGTTTTATTGACGACAGACACGAAACTGACCTTCAAGAGATTGATCGAGCATTACCAGGTAAGATGGGTTGTGGAGGTGTTCAATCGTGAATCGAAGCAACTGTTGAACCTGGGAAGATGTCAATCCAGTAACTTTGACGCCCAGATAGCCGAAACGACCATCAGCATGATAGCCTACCTGTTGTTGACGCTTCGTTTCCGATATGATAACTACGAGTCGAAAGGGGCACTCTATCGGTCAATGAACGCCGATGTGCTCAGGGAAACGCTCGACAGACGGCTATGGGGTCTGTTCATCGAGTTAGTTTGCGCAGTGTCAGAAATACTCGAGATTGATGCTGACGAGCTACTCGAAAGAATGCTGACCAATCCAAAGGCAGAAGCCATGATCATGGCATTGTACTCGTCAGTGATGGGCAAGGACGATTGAAAAAGTGCAAAATATAAAATGTTAGAATACAGAGA
>JBDKRY010000157.1:0-11233 GCA_039683155.1 Proteiniphilum sp. | reverse complement strand
GGGCAAACTTTTCCAACTCATGCAGCCAATTGTGGATCAGCGAAGTCGGCATTACTATCAGCGAAGGAGGGATCCCGTCTTTCACGGCTACCTGAAAACCTCCCGCTTTACCGCTCTCTATGCCTTCCGCTCCGTCTTCAGCGTTGCCTTCCGCTCCGTCTTCCCTTGGCGGTATTTTTTTTGGGAGGAACGGTTCATCGAATAGTGAAAGCTGTCTGGGTATCCTGTTCACGGTCTTCGGCCTGTCAGACTCTTCGGTATAGGTGTGCAGCAACAACGCAATGGTTTGCACTGTTTTTCCCAATCCCATGTCGTCGGCGAGGCAACCACCAAAGCCCTTTTCCTGCAAATAAACCAGCCAGTGGAACCCGGCTTGCTGATAAGGTCTCAGGATAGCGTTCAGGGATTTGGGTATTTCAACCGCACACCCTGTACGATCCTCGCCGTTCCCGGTGAAACAACCGTTTTCCGCCAGTTCTTTCACCCGAAAGTGGTATTTTTCAAGACGGATGTTGTCTCCCGAAGTTTTACCATACCTGAACATTTCAGTAAAGCGTGCGAACCACTCCGGGGGTAATACCGCTATTCGCCCGTCAGGCAAAACATATTCATGGATACCATTCAGAATATGGTTTTTAAAATTGATAAAAGGAATTCTTTCATCACCAAAGCATGCCACACATTGTATATCGAACCAATCGCGGGTATCGCTGATATCCATTTGTAAATCTATCTCACCCGTGTAATACAATCGTTTACCGAACGATTGCTCCAATTTGAAGTTTTTCAGCAGGCCGACGTTCCGGTTCAACCATTCCACCACTCCAAACGAAGAGAGACGGGACTCATCGATATTGTCTACGGGAACAGATTTGTTTTTTACCATCGCCTCCGTCACAAACTGACCGGTTTGTGTTTTAGTTAATCCGGCGTCAGTAAGCATCCGTATGTGTTTTTCTTCCCAGTCTCTGTCGCGATAATACCAACCGATAGAGAAGTTCCCGTCTTCTTCCTGCAGCTCCACCTCTTTTTTATAGGGCTTATCGATGGCAAAAAGGTTATTCCCGTATTGAAACCGGAGATTGAGAACAGGTAGCAAATCAAATCCCCTTTCGAGTGATAAAACCGCGACCGGTTTATGTTTCTGCTCAAAAATAGTCAGTCCTTCCCCTATCGTTTCATAGTTCTTCACGCATTGAACCACAAATTTTCGGATATAACCGGCAACACTATTCGCCGGGACTTCAATCTGATTTTTATTGAAAAACGGTTTCAGTTTCTTTTCATCCACATCCCTAAAATGGTGTAGTTGTCTGCCAATAACCACAAGAGCAGGATTGGAGACGAGCGGCGCAAAAAAATGGCCATAGAGTGCTATCTCTGATTTCCCGTTCTGTACTTTAGCCGTATAGGTGAATATTTCCTGGTTACGAAAAATGAAAACCATCTTAGAAGGCTCGCTCATCACTTCCAGTGCATGGTTTATTCGAAAATCACGGATTCGCGTTTTTTCACGAATAAAGACCGGCGTGTTTGTTTTCACGATCAATTCCAGGATCTCTCTATGTCTGTTTTCTATAAACGGGCGAATATAGTTGCTGATATCCCTTTCGGTGACTTTTTGCAGGAAACCGGCCTCACTTTTCTCCCGTGAATAGGATATCATGAGGTTTTTATCGGAATATCGTTCGGCATATACCACAATCTTTTGTTCATCATCTTCCAATAACGGAAAAGCGGAAGACAAGCTGCTTGCCATTTCAACAATGGTATATACGCCTGTTTCAGGCTGAAACGAGGCAAACACCGGTTGAAGCATATAGCCGAAACTGGGATGATGGATCAAGGTTATGATTAGCGACTCAGCCATACCTCTATTCATCAGTATATGATTGTTTCGTAGGGTGTAATTGATAATTAAACGACTTGAACCTGACTTAGATTCTTAGCGAAATCCTGTACAGAACTGTCTATCTTCTCAATTGTCCTTTTACTTGGATTACGTGTTCCATTCACATAATGGCTCAACTGTCTCTGATTAATACCTGTCAGACGGGATAATCCGGCGAGAGTGAAGTAGCTGCTATAGAACTGGATAAACGATGCCGTATCATATACATATTCGAATTCAGCTTCCACAAACTCCAGACCCTTATTCCCATAAAACTCTTTCATTGTTTTATATGCTGACATAAAATCTTCAACAGCCTCTCTTGCAGTCCTGCCAGTACCATGTATTCCATAATTCAGCGATTTCTCGTTTAAATCTACATACACGCTGTAACCACCCTCAGAAGACCTCTCTATAAATGCTTTTACTGTTTTCATACGATTCTGTTTTGAATGGGGATTAAAATTTAATTCCCGAATCCCTGATAATACCTTTTAACGTACCCACAGCTATTTCCTGTTTACCGTGATGGCTCATTTTGAAGTACTTTCCCGTTATAGGACTATACCATAACGGATGCCCCTTCATACTGCCTACCGGGTAACAACCTGCTTTCTGCAGTTTCTTTTCAAGTTCATGGTACTTCACTTCCTGTCGTTTAATTATTACTGCACAAAGGTAATGATATTGGTTTTAATATCAAAATATTTTTTGTAAGTAGAAGTCACAAATAAGTTTAAATTATTTTACTAAGATTGATCAACAATTTGCTATATGATCAAAATAAAGAGGTGGAAAATCCCGAAGTACCTGAATCTTCAAATCTGGAATCTGAATTGAAACAACGTCCGGTGGAGCCAAAATCGACGTAGTCAAATCTGAAATCTGAAATCTTGAATCCAAACATAAAGATGTTCTCGCTTTTTTTTGTAATTTTGAGCCCTATTTCTAAAAGAATCAGGATTCCGGATTTTAACAGGTTTGAGTCCCCTCTGAAAAGTCATTTTGTACTTTTTGGCCATCGTAATTTATTGAAAATCAATGGTTAATTTATGACAAGATGTCCCTTTTCGGGGTTTTCTTAAGCAGACTCAGATTTATATTGATTTAAAATAAGTTGAGAAAACCAACCTATTATTTTATTAATCCGTATCGATCGGGTTTAATCTGTAATGATCTCATGTAATTTTAATAGAATGAACATTTCATACAACTGGCTCAAGGAGTACCTGCAATTTGATCTGTCTCCGCAGGAAACAGCAGATGCCCTGACCTCCATCGGTCTGGAAACCGGGAGCGTGGAGGAGATCCAAACCATCAAAGGGGGACTGGAAGGACTGGTTATCGGTGAGGTGCTCACCTGCACCGATCATCCCAATTCAGATCATCTGCATCTGACTACCGTCAACATCGGTGATGGCGGTGACCCTTTAAGAATTGTATGTGGCGCCCCCAATGTGGCCGCAGGACAGAAAGTGGTGGTAGCCACCGTCGGCACGAAGCTCTATGCCGGTGAGGAAGAGTTTACGATAAAACGTTCAAAGATACGGGGTGAAGAGTCGCTGGGCATGATCTGTGCCGAAGATGAGATTGGCATCGGCACCTCACACAACGGGATCATCGTGCTCCCGGATGATGCCGTTGTGGGAACGCCGGCAAAAACGTATTACAATGTGAAGAGCGATTATGTGCTGGAAGTGGATATCACCCCCAACCGTGTAGATGCCGCCTCACACTTTGGTGTGGCACGCGACCTGGCCGCATATCTGACACAGGCAGGCAAGCCCTGCAAGCTGACCAAACCTTCCGTTGAGGATTTTGCTATCGACAAAAAAGAGGGGGGCATTGAGGTAATTGTGGAAAACAGGGAAGCCTGTCCCCGTTACTCAGGTCTCACCATCCGCGGCATCACCGTAAAAGAGAGTCCCGACTGGCTGAAGAACAAACTGCAGCTCATCGGACTGCGACCCATCAACAATATTGTGGATATCACCAACTTCATTCTCCACGAAACGGGACATCCCATGCATGCTTTTGATGCGTCACAGATTACGGGAAATAAAGTGGTGGTACGCACCCTGCCCGAAGGAACAAAGTTTGTCACGCTCGACGAACAGGAGCGCACGCTGGGTGCGAACGACCTGATGATCTGCAATGCCAAAGAGGGAATGTGTATTGCCGGCGTCTTCGGCGGCCTGGATTCAGGCGTGACCGAAAATACAAAGGACCTTTTTCTGGAATCGGCCTACTTTCATCCTGCCTGGGTACGGAAAACTGCCCGCAGACACGGATTAAACACAGATTCGTCGTTCCGCTTCGAGCGGGGTGCCGATCCCAACAATACGGTATATGTCCTTAAACGGGCCGCACTGCTTGTCAAGGAGCTGGCCGGCGGCGAGACAGAAGGTGAAATACGCGATATCTATCCCGAGCCGATAGAGCGGCAGGAGGTGACGCTATCTTACCAAAAAACAAATTCATTAATCGGAAAGACAATCCCCCGGGAAACCATAAAAAGTATATTACACAGTCTGGAAACAGAAATTACCCACGAAAATGCGGACACACTCACGTTGCGCATTCCCACTTACCGTGTGGATGTAACCCGCGATGTGGATGTGATTGAAGATATTCTTCGTATCTACGGATACAATAATGTGGAGATCAGCGACTCACTGAAGGCGAACCTCTCCTACCAAACGCCGACCGACCGCAAGCACAAGCTGCAGACGCTTATCTCGGAGCAGCTCTCTGCAAACGGCTTTGCGGAGATCTTGAATAATTCGCTCACCAGGAAGGCGTATTACGAACCGCTGGAGACTTATCCTGCAAGCAGTTGTGTGACGCTGATCAACCCTTTGAGCAGCGACCTGGGCGTGATGCGTCAGACACTCCTTTTCGGAGGATTGGAAAGCATTGCTTACAACCGCAACCGGAAACAGGCTGACCTCCGTTTCTACGAATTCGGCAACTGCTATTGCTACGATGCGGATAAAAAGCAGGACGATGAAATCCTTGCTGAATATGCCGAAGAAACCCGTATCGGATTATGGATCTGCGGTAAACGTACCCACAAGAGCTGGGCCGCCGCAGAAGAACAGAGTTCGGTTTTTGAACTGAAAGCTCACCTGGAGAACATCCTGAAAAGATTGGGTATCAGCAGGGAGCAGATTGTGTTTGAACCGGTGCAGAATGATATCTTCTCCACGGGTATGACCTTCCGAACGTCCCGGCATACGACAGGCAGCTTCGGGATTGTCTCTTCGAAGATCAGTAGCCGGTTCGACATTGACACGGAGGTCTACTTTGCAGAGATGAACTGGGATGTACTGATGAAGGAAACCGAGAAGCATTCGGTACAGTTCACTGAGATAAGCAGATTCCCGGCCGTGAGCAGAGACCTGGCACTGCTGATCGACAAGAATATTTCCTTTGCACAAATCGAACAGATTGCGCTGAAATCGGAAAAGAAAATCCTGAAGCAAGTATCCCTCTTCGATGTGTATGAAGGCGGGAACCTGCCAGAAGGCAAAAAATCCTATGCGGTAAATTTTCTGCTGCAAGATGAAGAAAAGACATTGAACGACAAACAGATAGATGCTGTGATGCAGAAAATACGACAGCATCTGGAAAAAGAACTGGGAGCACAGTTACGCTAACTACCCGGAAAACAAAGTATTAACATCATAATCCAAAAACCCGTTGAGACACTTTAAAGCAGATCCGGGTTACCTGTAAAATATGGGAAGAGCATTTGAATACAGAAAAGCAACCAAGCTGAAACGGTGGGGCAATATGGCCCGCGTTTTCACGAAACTGGGGAAACAGATTACCATTGCCGCCCGCGAAGGAGGTCCCGATGCAGAGATTAACCCCCGTTTGCGCGTGCTGATACAGCAGGCAAAGAAAGAGAATATGCCGAAGGAAAACGTGGAACGTGCCATCCGGAAGGCGACTGACAAGGATGTGTCGGACTACAAGGAGATGGTCTACGAAGGATACGGGCCCTACGGCATCGCCATGGTGGTGGAGACAGCCACAGACAACCCTACACGCACCGTGGCCAACGTGCGCAGCTACTTCAACAAGCATGGGGGTTCCCTCGGCACCTCGGGCAGCCTCGAGTTTCTGTTCGACCATAAATGTGTGTTCCGGATCGCTGAAAAGGAAGGTGTATCACTGGAAGATCTGGAGCTGGAGCTGATCGACTACGGCGTTGATGAGGTGCTTGTGGATGAGGATGATATTCTCATTTATGGCGAATTTACATCCTATTCCGACATCCAGTCGTACCTCGAGGAGAAGGGCTTTGAGATACACTCGGCCGAGTTCGAACGCATCCCGCACGAAACCAAAACACTCAACGATGAGCAACGCGCGCAGATAGAAAAGCTGCTGGAAAAATTCGAAGAGGACGAGGATGTACAGAACGTGTTCCACAATATGGCGGAAGAAGAGGAGTGATACTGCACCCACATAAAACAGATAAAGCGAGATGTTGAAGTCTCGCTTTATTTTGTAGCGCACAGCGGAATCGAACCGCTATCCATTGCCTGAGAAACAATTTTCCTAACCGTTAGAAGAGTGCGCCATAAAATGTCCTACAGGATCGTAATGCAAAAGTAGAAAAAATTTTTATTCGTGATGCCACGAAAGCCATTTTTTTTATCGGTTCGGCCTCTATTTCGCTCCGAAGCCGCAGACCGATGTTCCCATTTCTGTATGCAAACACGTGATTACCGGTGTTTTCGATAGTACCGCTCCAGCGCTTCGCGGGCGGCAACAAATGAGCTTTTACGGTCATTGAGCACCTCATCTTCCAGCTTCACCAGCAGCTCCGCGATATCCGGATCGCGGTAAAATCCGTTCCTGAGCTGCTCATTGATGGTTTCAAACATCCAGTATTTGGCCTGCTCCTTGCGTCTGTGATCGAAAAAACCGTTTGCCTGTACAAAATCAATGTACCGGTGGATCATGTCCCACACCGCTTCAATACCCAGATTGTAGTAGCCGGAATAGGTGAGCACTTCGGGTGTCCATCCCGACTCGGGCAGCGGATAGAGGTGCAACGCATTGCGCAGCTGTCGTTGTGCCATCTGTGCTCTGTCGATATTATCGCCGTCGGCTTTGTTAATCACAATGCCGTCGGCCATCTCCATGATTCCCCGTTTGATGCCCTGCAACTCATCACCGGTGCCGGCGAGCTGAATCAGCAGGAAGAAGTCGACCATCGAATGGACAGCTATCTCCGACTGTCCCACTCCCACCGTTTCCACAAACAGATAATCGAACCCGGCAGCTTCACACAGCACGATGGTCTCGCGTGTCTTGCGTGCCACACCGCCCAGTGAACCGGCTGAGGGGGAAGGACGGATAAAGGCATTCGGCTCCACGGAAAGTTTCTCCATCCGGGTCTTGTCACCCAGGATACTCCCCTTGGAGCGTTCACTGGAAGGATCGATGGCCAGCACGGCGAGCTTATGTCCCTTGCCAAGAAGATACATTCCGAAGGCATCGATGGAAGTACTCTTGCCAGATCCGGGAACACCCGTGATGCCCACCCGGATGGCTTTTCCGGCATGAGGAAGGCATTGTTCAATGATAGCCTGTGCCGTTTCCTGATGCTCCGGACGCACACTCTCTACCAGGGTTACAGCCTGACTGAGGATCACCCTGTTGCCGGATAAGATACCATCCACATACTCAGATACCGAACGTTCGCTGCCCTTTACCCGTTTTTTCAGATAGGGATTTACACTGGGAGGTTGGACTACTCCTTTGTTTACGATCAATCCTTTGTAATGCGGGTCATTTTCGGGATGTTCCATTGTCTGTGCATGAAATTAAAAACCGAACGAAGTCTTTTTACAAAGATACTTCATTCGGCCTATATTGCAAATCCTGCCCCCGTTTATTGCTGAGGCACGACGTTTCCTTTGATAGTGAGTACGTAAACCGTATCGGGAACATTGGTATACACCGTAATAGTCTTGTTAAAGGTACCCGGACGGCGCACCGTAGAATATTTTACAGAAATAGTACCCTTTTTGCCTGGTAAAACCGGTTCACGCGTGTAGCCGGGCGTGGTACATCCGCACGATGCCGACACCCGCTGTATGATGAGGGGACTCTTGCCGGCGTTGGTAAATTCAAACTGGGTGGTTACCGCGCCCATCTCCTCTTTAATGGTACCAAAATTATGTTCCGTGCGCGCAAAAACCATGGAGGGTTTTTGTTGGGCAAAAGCAGCACCGCTGATAAACAGCGTAAACAGGAATAGTAAACTTAATTTCTTCATCATATGATCATTTTATTTTTCACCACTTAGTTTCAATATTTCTTCTTCAATATTTTTAGAAATCCTGAACTCAGCGGTTTTCAGTTTATCTATATATGGTTTAATCATCTTTATATAACCTTCTTTTTTAGCTCTATAAAGAACCCCTAATGTACCAGTGAATGAAAAACCCAATTTTTCCGCTTCTTTCCGTCCCTTTAAATCATCAAGAATAAGCAAAACATTTTCCTTTTCAAAACCTAAAGCTATAGCCGACGATTCGCCCAAATCCAAAAGGATATTCAATAATCTTACTGTCTTTTTATCTGAAACTTCCTCAATAATAATCCATTCAGGTAATTCTTCGCCAAATTCCCGTTCAATTTCCGGTGTAATATACACTTCCCGATACAAAAATTTCAAAAGTTGCAGTTCTTGAATTTTTGTTAGTGCAATAAGACAACTTGTATCAGCAATAACTATTCTTTCATGCATTTGCAATATCTTTTTGCAAATCCTCTATTGAACGGCTGAACAAAGATACCCCATAACGCCCAAGTAGTTCCACAAATGCACGTTTAGAGATTCCTGCCATTTCAGCAGCTTGGCCGGCAGATAATAATCCGTCTTCATATAACTTGGCTGCCAAATAGATCAAAACATCAAACTGTTTAGTATCTATTGAGGAAGGTATATTCAATATAATCTTATTCATCTTTTTATTTCAAAATATTATATCATTGAATCTCCAAGTCTCCTTCAAAAAGTCATTTTTTCTCCTTGTGGTCATGGTAATTAGCTGAATATCAATGGCCAATTTATGACAAGATGACCTTTTTCGGAGCAGGCTTATTATTGGATACAAAAATAACAATTTAGTTTAGTTCCTGTTTATTGTTTAACAATAATTCTGATTCCCCCGGTGTGCGAGGTGAACTCCGGCGCGTACAGGCATTGCAGGGTAGTGATTCCGTTCGAATAGGTGCCGGAACGGTTTACAAACACAGCATACTCAAACAAATAGGTTCCCCGGGGCAACATATCGAAATAGAAATGGGTGGAGGCATCTTTCGATATTCGATAGTATTGAATGCCGTTCTGCCATCCGACGCCAGAGATCTGTTCCACGGGCTCCAGGGAGGCTGCACGCATATCTTTCAGATGCACAAACTCCAGATCACGATCGGTACGCACGGTCAGTCGTACCACCACCTTATCACCCACGGAGAGCGCGTTATCTTCGGTGATGCGCATCAGTCTGGTTCCGGATGCATCGGTTTTTTCCACAAACAGTTGTTTCTCAATGCCAAACGAAGCATCGGTCTTCATAACCTTATCCATATCTTCATAATACTGCCAGTAGAGCGCCCCCCATGCGGGAGCACTGCCCTGATGTGACACGGTCACATTGCCCATTTCCGGTACAATCTCACCCTGATCCCACGTTTTTTTGAAGTAACCGCTGCCCGCCTCACGCTTCTCCGGTTCCACCCGATGATTACCCAGGTTAATCGTGGTCTCGCCTTCCGTTGAGAGCCAGTCGCTGCCGCTGCTCAACAGCGCATAAACTGCATCCGTCGTGGCATGCGTGGATTCCCATTGTTGTGTCTGCTTCTGTTTCAGCAGCCACCGCTTCATGTTGTCCATCTCTCCGGTTTTACCACCTCCCACCCGGAAAGCATCCATGATAAAGGTATGCACCGATATGGCCGACTGCGACATAAATACCTGCGCGCGGTTATTGGGCCAGTACATCCCCATTTCGGCGGAAACGACGGCATGCTCGCGGTAGGATTGCAGTATCTGTTGCACAACCTGCGTCTTCCCAGCCCTCTGCATCAGGGTCGCGATGAGGGAACGCTCATACAGGTCATACACTGTCCAGTTATTCTCTATCACAGAACGATAAAAATCGGTCAGCTTTTTTGTCGCTTCATCCATAGGATATTCGGAGTAGGCAGTGCGGACATACAAATATTCCAGATCGGTGGTCGAAATTGTTTTGATGTCCTTCCACGCCTTGTTCAACCGCTTCAGGGCTTCAAAGCGACGAATGGCTTCCGCATCAATAAAAGAGACTGCATTAGATTGCATCGAAACCGCTTCCTCCGGAATATCCACCACTCCCAATTCCTTCAACTGATGAAACCCATACAGGATATATTGCGTAATGCTGACGCTCGGATTCAAACCTTGAAACCAGCTCCAGCCACCCTGGCTGGTTTGCAGTTCCTGCAATTTACCGAGAGCAGCCTGAGTAAGGTTACGACTACGGTTCAGGTCGAACAGCAGCGACAGCTTCTCTTTTTGTTCCGATTCAGTGGTGGCTTCCAGTACCCAGGGGGTCTCTTCCAGGAGTACACTTTTCAACTCCCCGTTTTTCTCCAGATTGGACAGGAAGGTCTCTTCGCTGCCGCCCTGTTTCATCCATGCTTCTACCATTGCTGAAACCTTTGGGTAAGCTTTCCCGATAAGAGCCCCCAGCGTATTGGCATACCAGGAGGCGAACCAGGAGACAGCGTCGTCGCTCAGCGGCTGTCCCAGCACCGGCAAAGCCTGTACGGCGTACCAGACCGGGCTGGAAGTAAATTCAAGGGTCAGCCGGTAATTTTGAAGGGTCTGTGACCGGTTTTGCAGGAGGTGATCCATGGCAAACGTCTTCGCCTGATTTCCGTTCACATCGAGGCGAATGCTTTCTGTCACGAGCATCCTATTGGGTAGCACGGCAAGCGCGTGTTGTTCACCGTCGCTGAACACTGCACTTCGTGCTACAATACGTACCCCGAGGAGATCGATACCGGCAGGCACATCGAAAGTCCAGGAAACATCCGCAGAGGCACCGGGTGCCAGGGAGAAATCTTTTACCGGATTTGGAACGGGAATATCGCTGATAAGCTCATCGGTCACCGGGTTGAAAAACTCCAGCGCAACTTTGCCTTGCTGGATAGTGTCTGAAAGATTGGAAATCTTGGTGGAGATGCCCGTCCTGTCGCCATGACGCAGAAAGCGCGGCATATTGGGAGTCACCATCAGCTCCTTCTGTGAGACAGTGAACGCTTCTGCTT